>SVHO01000056.1 GCA_015055725.1 Clostridiales bacterium
ACGGGTGCAATCTTATACCGCCCTTGTAAGGCCCGATAGCAGAGTTAAATTGAACTCTAAAACCCCTGTTAACTTGTTGAACGCCATTATCGTCAACCCAAGGAACTCTAAAGATTATTTGTCTTTCAGGTTCAACTAATCTTTCTAAAACGCCTGCATCAACAAGGTCTTGTCTTTTTTCGATAACAGGTTCAAGCGTTGAAAAAACTTCAGTCACCGCTTGAATAAATTCAGGTTCGTTTGGGTTTCTTTTTTCAACCCTTGCTAAAAGGTCTAAAACGTATGCATTTTTAATTGCCATTATAAATTCCCTCCATAGTAATTAACAACTTTTTAACGAATTATATCTCATTTTTTTGGTTATGTCAATAAATTGTTCATAACAATTTTTTATATAAACTATTGCTTTGTTCTATATTTATATAATTATGGCTTATATACGTTTGGATTTATATCTAAAAACATTGTTGTAAGTCTATGAAAATTGCAAAAAGCAAAATTATAATTAACCCAACCGCGTGAATTATCCCTTCAACACGTCTATTAAGCGGTTTCTTCCTAATGCCTTCAATCGCAGTAAACACCACGCGTGAACCATCGAGCGCAGGGAAAGGCAAAAGATTAAACACGGCAAGATTAACACCGATAAACGAAGCTATGTTTAAAAGATTTCTAAATCCCCCAACCTTTATTGCCGTTGCCGTGACCGAGATAGTTGTGACCGTTCCACCAAGCGACTTTATACCAAGCGCGCCCGAAAGTAATTGATGCAAAATGGTAAAAATAGAGCCTGCAAGCCTTAAAGAATATTCAAAACTTCGCCCAAGTGTTTGAAAAAAACCAAACTTAACACCCGTAGAATAAAGTCCTGAACTTATAATCTCACCGCTTTGCCCGTCTGTTTCTATAAAAACGCCTATCGCTTTAAGAAGTTTTGCATTGTCTTCCACGTTAGAAAAATCCGTATCCGCGCGTAGCATAACTTTAATAGTTTTTTCTTCCCCACCGCGCATGACCACGAAAGAAACTATATCCCCTTCTTTTTTGCCTTCAATTGCTTGCATAAGGTCTGTGCTGAGATAAACGTTTTTGCCGTTTGCCTTTAATATAACGTCCCTTTCTTGAAAACTATTTTCAGCCGTATAAATAGGGTTTGAATTTTCTTCCATTTTATAGGTGACTAACGCCGTGTGTCCATACACGCCGAACATAATCGCAATTAGTAAAACGGCAAGCAAATAGTTCATAAACGCGCCCGAAACCAAAACGATAATGCGTTGCCACCACTTTTTATTGTTAAATGCAGTTGGGTCGTCACTATCTTCGTCTTCACCCTTAAAAGCGCAAAAACCTCCCACGGGAAAAGCGCGGACGGAAAAAACTTCTCCATCCTTTTTTTGTTTAGAAAAAAGTTTTGGACCAAACCCAATTGAAAATTCGTTTATCCCAAAACCAAATATTTTGCCCGCTATATAGTGCCCGAATTCGTGCACCGTTATCATAACGAGTAGCACTAAAACGGCAAGCAAAATATAGCCGACGTATGACATTATTTCACTAAAAGAAGCCAAAAATAAAAATTCCATTACACACCGAATAATTCTTTAACGTATCTTCTTCCAAACGCGTCTGCTTGAGTTAGCGATTCAACGTCTAAATGGTGTTCACCTTCAAACGCAAGCATTGCTCCGTATATTCCTTTATAAATATCGTTAAACCCGATTGCGCCTTTCAAGAACAGTTCAACCGCTTGCTCGTTAGCGCCGTTGGCAACGGCAGGAAACCCATCGCCTTGTTTACCGGCGGTGACCACCAAGTTAAAACATGGAAAACGCTTATGGTCAAGTTGTTCGAAGGTAAGTTTACCCAAAGAGGCAAAATCAAGGCTCTTAACGTCCGTTTTAAGCCTTTCGGGATAAGAAAGGGCAAGTTGAATAGGCAATTCCATATCGGGATAACTCATCTGCGCCAAAACGGCACCGTCACCCATCTCTACCATAGAGTGTATTATACTTTCACGGTGCAAAATCACGTCGATTTTGTCGAAAGAAGTATTATAAAGCCACTTTGCTTCAATAACTTCAAACGCTTTGTTAACGACGGTTGCGCAGTCAACGGTAATTTTCGCGCCCATCTTCCAGTTAGGGTGCATAAGCGCATCTTTTGCGGTTGCACTATTTAATCTTTCTTGGCTAAAATCGCGGAAAGCCCCGCCACTACAAGTCAAAATAATTTTATTAAAAGGCGTGTTAAAATCACAACCCAAAGCCTGCCATACGGCAGAATGTTCGCTATCAACAGGGTAAATATTAACGCCCTTTTCCTTGGCTTTTTGCATAACTAATTGACCGCCAACAACTAAACTTTCTTTGTTAGCAAGCGCAACGTCTTTACCCTTTTCAATGGCGTCTAAAACGGCTAATAATCCCTTAAACCCCACTAACGCAACGACTACGATATCGGCTTGGTCAATAATAGCGTTTTTAAAAGAATTTTCGCCCACGAATAATTCCGTTTGTTTATCGATTTTTTCGCCTAACGGTTTATCGCTTGCAATAGTTGCAACTAAAGGCTTAAATTCTTTTACTTGTGACAAAAACTCGCCGACGTTTTGTCCCGCGGCGAGTGAAACGATTTTAAATTTATCACTATGACGGCGCACGACGGACAAAGTTTGCTTACCGATTGACCCCGTGCTACCTATAAGTGCTATATTTTTCATATTTTACTCCAAAAATTATACGAACGTGAATACGATGCTTAAAAATACAACGATAAAAAACGTGCTGTCAAGCCTATCTAAAACACCGCCGTGCCCTGGCAAAAGTTTGCCCGAATCTTTAATTCCTGCACGCCTTTTGATAAAACTTTCAAACAAGTCGCCAAAAATGCCGAGTATGCTTGCTACACCGCCGATAATTATAAAGAACCATAAAGGCGATTCAACTTTAACGTATATTCTATATTTGCAGAGATAGAACACGGCAAGCGCGCCAAGTATACCGCCTATAACCCCGCCGATTGCACCCGACCAAGTTTTTTTAGGG
>SVHO01000029.1 GCA_015055725.1 Clostridiales bacterium
CAATCCCTGTCGGTAAAAGCACCAAAAATTTTACCGACAGGGATTGGGACGTTTATCGCAACCAAAGGATAGGTTTTGTTTTTCAAAGTTATAATCTTATCCCACATCAAACGGTTTTGGGCAACGTTGAACTTGCGTTAACTATTTCTGGTGTTAGCAAGGAAGAAAGAGTTGAGCGTTCTTTGCGTGCTTTAGAAAAAGTTGGGTTAAAAGGGGAAGAATATAAAAGGCCAAATCAACTCTCTGGTGGGCAATGCCAAAGGGTTGCTATTGCGCGTGCGCTTGTCAACGAACCGGATATTTTGCTTGCCGATGAGCCAACGGGCGCGCTTGACAGTAAAACAAGCGTGCAAATTATGGAACTTATCAAAGAGATAAGCAAAGATAAGTTAGTTATTATGGTCACCCATAACGCCGAAATAGCCGAAGAATATTCAACGCGTATAGTGCGTTTAGTTGACGGTGAAATAGTTGAAGATACCGCGCCGTTTTCAGTTGAAGACGAAATTAAGGAAGTTGAAAAAAATCAATCATTAGAGCAAAAAGACGATTGCGAACAAGAAAATAACTCTAAGATTAAAAAAGTTAAAACGAAAAAAGCAAAGGCAAAGATGAGTTTTTGGACGGCTTTTAGGTTGTCTTTGCGAAATCTTATAACAAAGCGCGGAAGAACAATGCTTACTGCTATTGCAGGTTCTATCGGTATTATAGGGATATCGTTAGTATTGGCATTGTCAACGGGTTTTTCAACTTACATAAATAAATTGCAAGGTGACACACTTGCCGTTTATCCCGTCACAATAAGTGAATCGGTGGTAAATTTAGACGAGTTTGATGAATTAGTGCAAGGAACGAGCTTAGAGAAGTTTCCAAAGTTAAAAGAAGTTTATACTAAAAAACTTTTCGACAGTTTAACTAATATGTTAAAGAGCAATAAATTGACTGCAGAATATCAACAATACGTAAACGAGTTTGTCAATGATAAAAATACTAATACGGGTGAAGACAAGTGGAAATATTGCGTTCAAGAAAGTTTCGGCTTTTCAGGGGGAGATTTTATACTTTCAGATATAACTTTTAATCTTACCACACAGCCCGAAAATCAAGCGTCGGGTATAATGACTATCGATACGCTTTTCGACACGCTTGAAGGTATATATGACGCTGGTATTCAAAATTCACAATTAAATCTCTCAGCGGGGTTCGTTAGAGAATATATACCAACCGTTAGCGAAATGCCAAACAATTTAGAACTTATTAAATCGCAATACGATTTGCTTGACGGCGATTGGGCTACTGATGAAAGTGACCTTTTGTTAGTCGTTGATTCGCACAACCAAGTTAGCGATATAACACTTGCTCTTTTGGGTATTCGCAGTATTGAAAGTTTTGATAGCGCTACTAATAAAGTTGTTTTTGGCGGACAAGAGACTTACACTTTTGACCAAATTAGAGAACACGAATTCTATTATATACCTAACGCTGATAAATACGTTTTTAACGGCGATAGTTATATACCCAAGGTATATATGCAAAAATCTGATTTGCCAGAAAGTGCCAAAACTTTAAGAATTAAAGGTATCGTTAGGCTTAAACAAGATATAGAGCAAGGCGTACTTGACAACGGTATAATTTATACAACGGCATTAACACAAAGGATTTTAAGTGATAGCGCAAATTCACCAATTGTAAACGACGCTAACGCAAATGGTTCGGTTAAACTTGTTAACGTGATTACGCAAAACCCGTCTACTGCAAACGCAAGGCAACTCGGTGGAAATTCAATGCCTAATAAACTTTCAATTTATTCGGTTGGCTACGAAGAAAAAGAACAACTAAAAACCTATCTTGACGATTGGAACGACCAACACCAAAATGAAGAAGATAAAGTTATTTATTCAGATTCAACCGAAATGTTGTTCTTTGCTTTAAACGCTATGGTTGATGCCGTAAAAATAGTTTTAGTTGCATTTACTTCGATTTCACTTGTTGTTTCAAGCATAATGATAGGTATAATAACTTACGTTTCAGTTGTTGAAAGAACTAAAGAAATAGGCGTTTTGAGAAGTCTTGGGGCAAGAAAGAAAGACGTTTCAAGAATGTTTAACGCAGAAACCTTTATTATTGGTTTGCTTTCAGGGTTATTAGGAATTGCGACAACTTATTTATTAAGCATACCTATCAATTTGTTGATTGGTGGCATGATTGCGAATATAGGCAACATTGCAATATTAAAGTTTACAGACGCACTAATTTTAGTTGTGGTAAGTTTCGTTTTAACTTTGATTGCGGGCATAATTCCTTCGCGTGCGGCGGCTAAAAAAGACCCTGTGGTTGCGCTAAGAACTGAATAAACGCTCTATTTATAGCGTATATAAGCGCGTTGAAAATCAACGCGCTTTAATTTTTATTTCATAACAAAAAAGTATTTTATTTATTTTGCTTATTTGTGCTTAAAAGCCTTGACAAGTGCACATAATAGTTGTACAATTATCTCGAAAGTTAGCAGTTAAATAAAAAGAGTGCTAACAAGAACGGTTGATAAGTGCTAAGGAGTTATTAGATGAAACTTTCCGATAGAAAAAGGAAGATTTTGCAGTTGGTTGTTGACGACTATATTACAACTGCTCAACCCGTTTCAAGTAAAAGCATAACCGAAAAATATTTAACTAATTTAAGTTCCGCCACGGTTAGAAGCGAACTTGCTGGGCTTGAAGAAATGGGGTTTTTAACGCAACTTCACACGTCGAGTGGGCGCGTTCCGTCAGTTGAAGCGTATAAGCTTTACGTTGCTGAGTTGATGGATAAATCTAAATTGACAACAAAAGAACTTTCCGTTATTAAAAGTGCGTTTAAGGACCATGCTGATAATCTTGAAACAGTCGTTCAAAACGCCGTTAAAGTTATATCAGATTTAACCGATTACACATCAGTTGGATATACTTCACATAGCGAAAAAGATAAAATACTCAAAATAGATATATTTAGATACAAAAAAAATCAAGCGCTTCTTTTAATAGTGACCGAAAACACTTTAATTAGAGATAAGTTTATAAATATCCCTGAAAGTATGACGGATGCGCAAATTTCCGAAGCAAGCAATATGTTATATAAACTTTTGGTCGGAAAAGAATTTGGTGAAATTATTAAACTTGGTAGCGTGGTTGCAGAAGAGTTCCAAACGTATAGAGAGATTTTTGATAGCGTTATGAGTGCGATTGAAGATTATCTTTCTCAAAAACACCATTCGGTTATTATGGAAGGTGAGGGCAAGATTTTAAATCACCCAGAATATAACGATTCTGAAAAAGTTAAAAACTTCCTTTCGGTTGTCACAAGCAAGAATAAACTTGCAGGGCTTTTATCTAATGAAAGTGACAACATTGAAATAAACATTAAAATCGGTGGGGAAGACGGTAAGGAAATGCCAAACGATTGTTCGCTTGTCACCGCAACTTATTCTGCAAGTGGTGTAAAAATCGGCACTTACGGTGTTATAGGGCCACTTCGTATGGATTATCAAAAAGTCGTTTCCGTTTTAGAAGGTGTGGGCAAAATTTTAGAAGACATTTTAACGAATAAAGACTAAAGGTGGAATAATGGAAGAAAAGAAAGAAAAATCTGTTAAAGAAAAAGTTAGCGCAAAAGAAAAGGCGTTAATTGAAGAAAACGAAAATCTTATTAAAGAGATTGACGGCTTAAAGGCTCAAGCTGATGAGTTTAAGGATAAGTGGATGCGCAACGTTGCTGAATTTGACAACTATAAAAAGCGCAACGCAAAACTTTGGCAAGATGCGTTTAACGAAGGTGTTGCAAGCGTTATAATTAAAATTTTGCCTGTTGGTGATAATCTTGATTGGGCACTCACCTTGGGGCTTGATGAAAAGACTGCAGAAGGTATAAAAAACGTTAAGCGCAAGTTTAACGACACCTTGGAGAGTTTAGAAATTGAAGAAATTGACCCTTTGGGTCAACCCTTCGACCCCAACGTTGCTGAAGCCGTTATGCAAGTTCCTGCCGAAGAAGGCGAACAAAGCGACACTGTTAAGCAAGTGTTCCAAAAAGGATATAGAAAAAAAGATAAAATAATAAGATACGCTACCGTTAGCGTAGTTAAATAAATTTAAAAATAATTAGGAGATTATATATTATGAAAACTATAGGTATTGACTTAGGTACAACTAACTCTTGCGTTGCGGTTATGGAAAACGGTGAACCCGTTGTTATCGCTAACGCTGAAGGTTCAAGAACAACCCCATCTGTCGTTGGCTTCCAAAAAGACGGTGAAAGACTTGTTGGGCAAGTTGCTAAACGCCAAGCCGTTTCTAACCCTGATAGAACGGTTTCGTCTATTAAAAGACATATGGGTTCTAACTATAAAGTTGCAATTGACGGCAAAGATTACACGCCACAAGAAATTTCAGCAATGGTTTTAACCAAACTTAAAAAAGATGCCGAAGCTTATCTTGGTGGAACTGTCACTGACGCGGTTATAACCGTTCCTGCATATTTTTCAGATAGCCAACGCCAAGCAACAAAAGACGCAGGTAAAATTGCAGGACTTAACGTTTTAAGAATTATAAACGAACCAACTGCCGCTGCGCTTTCTTACGGACTTGATAAAGAAGGAAAAACCCAAAAAGTTATTATTTACGACCTTGGCGGTGGCACGTTTGACGTTTCTATTATGGAAATTGGCGACGGCGTTTTTGAAGTTTTGGCAACGCACGGCAATAATATGCTTGGCGGTGACGACTTCGATAAGAGAGTTATGGATTACCTTATTGCTGAATTTAAGCAAAAAGAAGGCATTGATTTATCAAACGATAAACTCGCTATGCAAAGACTTAAAGAAGCGGCTGAAAAGGCAAAGATTGAACTTTCTGGTATGAGCAAAACCAACGTAAACTTGCCATTTATTACGGCTGACGCAACTGGTCCTAAACACCTTGACGTTGATATAACCAAACAAAAATTCGACGCACT
Organism: Clostridiales bacterium; assembly: GCA_015055725.1. Taxonomy (GTDB): domain Bacteria; phylum Bacillota; class Clostridia; order Christensenellales; family Borkfalkiaceae; genus UBA1259. Next base: position 4,987 of record SVHO01000029.1, read on the forward strand.
CACTCAAGACTTGGTTGAATCAACCGTCGTTCCTATGCAAAACGCTATGAAAGACGCTGGGCTTTCTTATTCTGAAATTGACAAGGTTATTTTGGTTGGTGGTTCAACCCGTATTCCAGCCGTTATTGACGAAGTTAGAAAGGTCACCGGTAAAGAACCATTTAAGGGCATTAACCCTGACGAATGCGTTGCAATTGGTGCGGCTATTCAAGGCGGTGTATTGTCAGGCGAAGTTAAAGACGTTCTTTTATTAGACGTCACTCCGTTATCACTCGGCATTGAAACGCTTGGTGGCGTTTGCACTAAACTTATTGAAAGAAACACCACTATCCCCGTTAAGAAATCACAAGTTTTCTCAACGGCGGCAGATAACCAAACCGCAGTTGATATTCACATCTTACAAGGTGAACGCGAATTCGCAAAGGATAACAAAACGCTTGGCAACTTCCAACTTTCAGGTATTGCACCCGCTCCTCGCGGAATACCTCAAATTGAAGTCACCTTCGATATTGACGCTAACGGCATAGTTAACGTTTCAGCAAAAGACTTGGGAACTGGTCAATCACAAAACGTGACGATAACTTCTTCATCAAACCTTTCTGACGCTGATATTGAAAAGGCTGTTAACGAAGCAAAACAATATGAAGAAGAAGATAAAAAGCGTAAAGAAGCGGTTGATAACCATAACAAACTTGACGGTTTAATTTTCTCAATTGAAAAAACCGTTAAAGATTCTGGCGATAAACTAACAGACGAAGATAAAGCAAAAGTTGAATCTGCAGTTGCTAAGGCAAAAGAAGAACTCGCTTCTAACGATAACGATAGAATAGTTAAGGCAACCGAAGAACTCTCTAACGAAGTTCAAGGCATATTTGCTAAACTTTATCAACAAGCAAACCCCAACGGTGACCCAAACGCACAAGGCGGTGCTAACGGTGGGGATACTGAATTCCATCAATAATTTTGGAATAAAATATTCATTGTAAATAATTTAACGCTATACTGAAAGGCGAATTTTCGCCTTTCAGTTTATGCTTAGTTAAAAGGTTTTACTTATGACTTTTAATTTATTGATATCGCTTGCAACCGTAGGCAAAAATATCGTTTCCACTTTAACCAGCGCGCTTGGAAGCGTTTGGTATTTGGTGCTTGTAAACGCCGTTGGCGTTTTAGCGATTTTAATTAAAATAACCGAAACTCAAAACAAAAAAAGAAATAGAATAGTCTTTTTTGCAATCATAAATTACATATGTTGGGTGACCTATTTCTTACTTAACGGAGATTTCACAAGCACGTTTGTTAACTTTATCGGTTGCGTTCAAGGGCTGGTATTCTTGCAACGCGGTTCTAAAAAGTGGGCGAAAAGTATTTGGTGGTTAGTTTTCTTTATCGCAGTTCAAATTACGGCAAGTTTCTTTACTTGGAGAGGGCCGTTCTCACTTTTCTCAATTTGCGCTGGGGTTTTGTCTACTATTGCATACTTCGTTATGAACGAAAAACATTACCGCTATTTATTCTTGGCGTTAATTTTGTTGTGGATAGGAAACGGCATAGTTTATTTCTATCCGATTGCTCTTATACACGACGTTTTTGCGGCAATTTCAATCAGTATTGCGATAGTTAAATATAACATTTTAGGAAAAGAACCTAAACAAAAAGAAAATAATGGATAATAATATTTTGTTTTCTGGAACAAGTTTAGTCAAAGAATTAACAAGCGTTTTAGGGCCAACTTGGTATTTAATCGTGTTAAACGCTTTCGGCGTGATAGCGATAGCGTGCAAAATTTTTGAATATCAAGTGGCTAAGCGTGATAGTATGTTCGTTTTAGCAACTATCGCAAACGTTTGTTGGGTGCTTTATTTTGCTTTTTACGGCAACTTTGCAAGTGCGCTAACTTGTGTTATAAACGTGATAAAAATGCTAATCTTCGTTCAACGTGGCAAACACGCTTGGGCGGAAAGTATTTTGTGGTTAATATTATTTTTAATTTTACAAGTGTTTGTCACCGTGTTTACGGTTAGTTCTTATTTAGACGTGTTTTCGGTCACGGCAGGTTTTTTGGGTATATTGGCGTATTTCGTTGTCAATCAAAAAACGTATAGAGCACTATCTTTCGTGCATATGGCGATATGGGTGTTAAATAGCATCGTAAATTTCTATCCTATTGCACTTATAAGCGATTCGGTAAGCACCATTTCTTGCGGTGTTGCGATTTATCGCTATGATATTAAACATAAGGTTAAACATAAAAACGATAACGGTGACACCGTTAGCGAAACTCAAAAAAACGATAACGAATAAAGGGTTTATATGGCAAAAGATTACTATAAAATTTTAGGCGTTGATAAAAACGCATCGGCAGACGATATTAAAAAAGCATATAGAACGCTTGTTAAAAAATATCACCCAGACCTTCACCCAGGGGATGAACAAGCTGCGGAAAAGTTTAAAGAAATTAACGAAGCACATGAAGTTTTATCTGACGATAAAAAGAGAAAAAATTACGACACTTTTGGTGACCCCAACGGTAATATGGGCGGTTTTGGTGGCGGTGGCGCAAGTGGTTTTGGCGGTTTCGGTGGCTTTGAAGATATTTTTGGCGATATTTTCGGCGGTTTTAGTGGCGGAAGGTCACGCGCGCAAACCAAAACGAAGGGCGAAGACATCATTATTGAACTTTCACTTTCCTTTTTAGATGCGGCAAAAGGGTGTCGCAGAGAAATTTCTTATAACCGAAACGAACCTTGTAAATCGTGTAAAGGTACGGGTGCAAAAGGTGGAACGGCTTATAAAACTTGCGATAAGTGTGGTGGTAGCGGTCAAATTCAATACACCACTAGCAACGGCTTTTTCCGTTCGGTAAACGTTAGGCCGTGTGATGCGTGCGGTGGAACGGGTAAAAAAATAATAGACCAATGCCCTGATTGCAAGGGAAAAGGATACAATAAAACGGCAACTAAATTAACGCTTGATATACCTGCCGGAGCAGATACGGGCAGTTATATAAGAAAAGCCGGCTTTGGTGAAGCGAGCAAAAACGGTGGGCCTGCGGGTGACTTAATCGTAGAAATCAAAGTGGAACATAGCAAAATATTTAAGCGCAAAGGGTTTGACCTTTACGTTGAAGTCCCTATTAGTTTTAAAACGGCAACGCTTGGCGGAAAGGTTAAAGTTCCGCTTATAGACGACGTTATGGATTACGCTATACCCGAAGGCACGCAAAGTGGCAAGATATTCTTCGTGCGCGGAAAGGGTATAAAAACTAATCGTGGCATAGGAGACTTATATATCGTTATAACGGTTGAAGTTCCCTCTAAGATTACAAAAGAGCAAAGAAAAATGCTTGAAAAGTTTGATGAAGATTGCTCTGAAAAACAATATTCACAAATTAAACAATATAAAGATAACGTTGAAGCAATGTATGGCAAAAACCCGTATGGAAAATAATTATGAGTAAGTTTATTGAATTAACCGTGACGACCACTCATTTAGGCGGTGAACTCGTTAGCGACGTGCTTTGGGGATACACCGATTTAGGCGTGGTTATAAGCGATATTGAAGACGTGATTACGCTTGCACGCGACGGACGCGCGTGGGATTATGCTGACGAATCTATTTTCAAGGCGGATAAAACCGTGCTCGTTAAAGCGTATTTTCCGATAGATTGCGCAAAAGAAACGCTTTCACAAGTTGAAAGAGATTTAGCGCAGATGAAAGAACAAAGTCCGCTTGATTTAGGCACGCTTGAAACGGCAAAGAGAGAAATCGACGGCGACCTTTGGCGCGAACAATGGAAAGAGCATTTTAAGCCGATTAAATTAGGCAAAGTTGTTATCGTGCCCGAGTGGATAAAATATCAAAAAAGTGAAGGAGAAATCGTTGTTCTTCTAGATTCGAATATGGCGTTTGGAACGGGTGAACACGAAACCACTTCTATGTGCGTTGAATTCTTAAACGAATACGTATGCGCACACGATACCGTTTTAGACGTTGGTTGCGGGAGTGGAATACTTGGAATTTGCGCAAGTAAACTCGGCGCAAAGCAAGTTATAATGACTGATATTGACGAATGCGCAATCGTTGCAACTAATCACAATATGAAACTTAATAACGTGACAAACGGCACGGTTATTTTAAAAAATTTGCTTGACGATAACACGGTTAAAGGCGACGTTATAGTGTGCAACATAATGGCGGAAGTTTTGATTGCTTTTGCGCCATACATATCTCAAAACTTAAACGAAAATGGCAAAATAATATTGAGTGGAATTTTGGTTGAAAGACTTTCCGCAGTTAAAAATGCGTATTTAGATGCAGGGTTTACTTTCGTTAAAGAAAAAATTAAAGGTGAGTGGTCTGCTCTCGTTATGAAAAAGGGAAACGTGTGATGAAGGCAGTTGTTTTTACGCTTGGGTGCAAAGTTAACGAGTGCGAAAGCGATTCGCTTATAGCAGGGCTTATAGAACGCGGGTATGAAGTTAGCGATAAACTCGTGCCTGCCGATTTATACGTGGTAAACACGTGCGCAGTCACGGCAGAAGCCGAAAAGAAGTCTAGACAAACAGCATCTCGCATAAAAAAATTAAACCCCAATGCAAAAATAATTTTTACGGGTTGCGCAACCCAAAAAAATTGCAAGGCCTTTGCGGACAAGTCTGATAAATATTTAATAACGGGCACTTTTAATAAAAATAAAATTTTAGATATGCTTGATGAAACGGGTGTTTCATTAAGCGACCCAACAGAGCATTTTGAAGAACTTTGTATTACAAAAACGTTGCGCACACGCGCATATATAAAAGTTCAAGATGGATGCAACAATTTTTGTTCGTATTGCATAATCCCTTATTTAAGGGGCAGAAGCCGTTCTCGTGCACCCGAAAAAATCATTGAAGAAATCAATGCGGTTAAGCCAAAAGAAGCGGTTATAAACGGAATAAATCTTTCTGCTTATAACTATAACGGACAAGGGCTTGCTGATTTGATAAAAAAACTTCAAACTGTTGATTGCCGAATAAGGTTAGGCTCTTTAGAAGTTGGGGTCATTGACGATAATTTTTTAACTGCATTAAAAAATCTTAAAAATTTTGCACCGCATTTTCACCTTTCCTTGCAATCGGGGTCTAACGCGGTTTTAAGGAAAATGAATAGGCGTTATACTGCCGAAGAATACGCAGAAAAAGTTGATTTGATTAGAAAATATTTTTGTGATGCTGGTATAACCACTGATATTATCGTTGGCTTTCCAACCGAAACGGAACAGGATTTTAATGACACGTTAAAGTTAATTGAAAGGGTTAAGTTTAGTGATATTCACCCCTTTCCGTTTAGCCCAAGAAGTGGAACGGTTGCTTATAAGATGCAAGATTTACCGCAAAACGTTAAAAAGGAAAGGCTTAATAAACTGCTTGAAATTAAGGCAGGGTTAAAAAAAGACTTTGCAAAAAGCATGGTTGATAAAGAGTTGAACTTTTTATTTGAAGAGCAAAAAGACGGGTATTTCGTTGGGTATTCTGAAAACTATTTAAGGTTATACGTTAAAGATTTTAAGCCCACGGATAACATATGTAAAGTAATCGTGAAAGAGCCGTTTAACGACGGTGCAATCGCAAAAATAAAGGAGTGATAACTATGGAAAATTGTTTGTTTTGTAAAATAATCGCAGGGGAAATTCCCGCAACCAAAATGTATGAAGACCAAAATATGCTCATATTTAAGGATATTGACCCAAAGGCAAAAAATCATTATCTTTGCGTGCCAAAAAGTCACTTTAAACTTCTTGCAGATATGACCGAAGAACAAGCCGAAATGCTTAAAGCGTGCTTTAAGAAAATCCCTGAACTTAAAGACGTTTTGGGATTAGAAAACGGATACCGCTTGGTTATAAATCAAGGTGACGACGCAGGTCAAACCGTGTTTCATTTGCACATACATATATTGTCTGGGCAAAAAATGGGTTGGACACCTGCTTAATAAAGTTTTAATTTTATAAAAAACACCCCCGTTCAAATTTGAACGGGGGTTTATTTTTCGTTTTACTCTTAGTAATTGATAACTCTAAGTTGGAAATATGCTTGCGGATGGTCGCAAACAGGGCATTTAGTAGGTGCTTCAGGGCTGTCAACGATATGCCCACAATTACGGCAAACCCAAACAACTTTTTGATTTTTCTTAAATACCGTGCCGTCTTCAATATTTTTAAGAAGAGCAAGATATCTTTCTTCGTGTTCCTTTTCAATCAAAGCAACGCCTGCAAAAAGCCTTGCGATATCTTCAAAACCTTCTTCACGCGCTTCTTTTTCCATGCGCGCATACATTTCAGTCCATTCACCGTTTTCGCCAGCGGCAGCATCTTTAAGGTTTTCAATCGTCGTGCCAACGCCGTCGTGCAAGAGTTTAAACCAAATTTTTGCGTGTTCTTTTTCGTTATCAGCAGTTTCTAAAAAGAGTGATGCGATTTGTTCGTATCCTTCTTTTTTAGCCTTAGATGCGTAATAAGTGTATTTGTTGCGTGCTTGGCTTTCGCCTGCAAACGCTTCCATAAGATTTTTTTCAGTTTTAGTACCTTTTAAGTTCATATTTTTACTCCTTTTTTATCTATTTATTCGATAATGCAATTATAAAACCAACTTGACGTTTTGTCAATAGTTTTTTTAATTTTATTGCGGATTTTATAGAAAAATTGTCAGATTTTTTGTTGGCTTAAAAGGGATAAGCATTTATTTGCGTTTGGTTTTAAAGTGCTTAATTTAGCGGTTAGCATAATTAAAAATAACATTATAATAATTGAAATTTACATTGACATAGATTTTAAGATAAGGTACAATTTAGTCAAAGAAACGCAAACGCTTAAAAGGATAAAAGACTATGGAATTTGTTTATCTTTTAATTGCGGCGCTTTCGGGCAGCGCACAGAGTGTAATTGGTGGGTTTTATAATCAAAAAAAGGCAAGCCCGTTTAAATACGGGTTGCTATTATCGGTTACGGTGGCGGCGTTTTTTGTTGTAAGCGCAGGTTTTGAGTTGAATTTTCAATGGGAAACTGCGTTGTGGGCAACTTTTTTTGGCGTTTCATATATGTGTGCAACCGTTATGAATTTGCTTGCAATTAAGCATGGTGGCGTTCCGCTAACCGTTTTGGTTATGGCGTATTCATTAATTATCCCCACGGTTTTTGCTATAATTGCTTACGGTGAATATCCCGCTTGGACATTTTACGTTGGGTTGATTTTTTTGATGGTTTCGCTATTTTTTATCGGCGTGCCGAGAAAAGACGTAAAAAAGCAACAAGTCAACGCAAAATGGTTAATTTGTATTACGCTTGCATTCATAGGTAATGGAATGTGTTCGCTTTTGCAAACGCATTATCAAAGATTATCGGGTGGGCTTTACCGTTCGGAATTTATGATAATTGCAATGTGCATAGTTTTTTTAGGGCAATTAGTTGCAATATACGCTGATAGAAAAACTGTTTACGACGCAAGTTTTAAGCGCGCCTTGTTGGGTGTAGGCACGGGTGTTTTCAACGGTGTTGTAAACCTGCTTATTATGGTGCTTGTGGGAATGATGAGTTCAAGTTTAGTTTTTCCGCTTTATTCGGGAATAAGTTTAGTCACTTCAGTTATCGCAAGCAGAATATTCTTTAAGAAAAATCCCGATTTATTGTCGTATATAGCAATTTGCATCGGGTTAATAGCAATAGTATTTTTAAATATAAAGTAAAAGGAGAGAACAATGAAAATCACGGTGCCGTTTATAACGGGGCAGCTAAAAGAGCGCAACAAACAAGCCTTGCTTAAAAAATTAAAACAGTTTAATGCAGACGAAGTTTTTTTGGCGTGGTGTGATATTGATTTTACTGAAAATCAATTTAAGGAACGCCTTGCAAGTTTAAAGAATGAAGAAAAATTTTTAACTGAAAACGGCTATACCGTTGCGGTTTGGTTACCCACTTTAGGGGTAGCGGCAGGTAAATATCCGGATAGGCATCAATGGCGTGTTGATATTAACGGGCTTAACGTGAAAGTTCAATGTCCTTTATGTGAAAATTTTGTTAACGATTATTGTAAAACAATTAGTGGTTTAGCAAAAGCGGGTTTTAAACGCATTATTTTAGACGACGATTTTAGAATTCACCTTGCGTATCATAAAGCCTTTTGTTTTTGTGATGAACATTTGAAATTGTACGGCAAATATTTGGGTAAAACGGTAACTCGTGAAGAAATGAAACAAAAACTTTACGAAGAAAATGATTTGGAATATAGAAGGGCGTGGATGGCCGGCTGTCAAGCAAGTCTTGAAAGTTATGCGCGCGCAATAAGAAACGCCGCTAATGAAGTTGATGAAAATATTGAAATTGTGCTTTGCGCAGGGCCTGCACACTTTGGCGCTGACGGAACTAATGCGTATAAACTTGCGGATATTTTAAGGGGCAAAAATCAAAGAAAAGAATTTAGACTTATCGGCGCGCCATACTGGCATTCGCACGGATACGTTACTAATCCTATTGAGGCGTTTGAGTTTGCGCGTCAACAAGTGATTGATGCGAAGAAAAAGGGGTATTATACCATAGGAGAAGGCGACCCGCATCACCGCCCAAGATACGTTACGAGCGCAAGCGAACTAGAATTTTTTCATACGATAATGCTTGCGGACGGAAATTGCGACCGCTTAATGAAATATGGTTTAGATTATTATTCTACCTTTGATTATGAAAATGGTTACGCTGATTTTAGCGAGCGAAACAAACCCATTTACGCAGAAATTGAAAAGATATTTAGCGATAAGAATTGTACGGGTTTTTACGTGTACGAGCCGTTTGACACGGTTGAAAAAGCGAAAAAACTTCCCGATAAACCTGATATTTTTAAACTTACTTCGGGTGTTAGAAAATTTGCGGTTGATTTATCGTTGCCAACTTGCAGTCAAGCGGGCGGTGTGAATATAATTTTCGGCGAACATGCAAACAACGTAGATTTTTCTATATTGAAAAACGGTAATGTGATTGATATGCCGTCTGCAATATACCTTAGCGAACAAGGGATTGACGTTGGCTTTGACAGCGTTAATAAAATTACTACGCCATCTGGTTGGTTTAGCGAATATTATTTAGAGCAAGATGACGTTGCAAGAGTTTTTGATTCGCTTTCAGAATATTGTGACTTTAAGTTAAAAGAAAATGCAAAAGTTTTAAGTTTTTTCAAAATAAGTGATAAAGATATAATAGGTTCTTATTCTTATGAGAATAAAGACGGGCAAAGATTTTTAGTGCTAAATTTTGACTGTGAAAAGCAAATGAATTCTAAAGGGCTTATAAGAAGTTATTATCGCCAACAACAAGTGGTGGGGCTATATGAGTGGCTTAACGGCAAAAAACTTGATGCAGTTTCACTAAAAAATCCTGACCTTTATATTATGACAAAAAAGAACGAAAATTCGCTTGCGATAGGGTTATGGAACAATTTTGCAGATGCAATTTTAGAACCCGTGGTTGAACTTGGCGAAAGTTATAAAAAAGCAAGATTTATCAATTGCAAGGGGAAATTAAAGGGCAATAAAATTATATTAAACAAACTGCTTAACGCATTTACTTTTTGCTTTATAGAGTTAACAAAATAAATTTATTAAAAAAAACAAAAACACCGCCGTCAAAATTGTTTTGACGGCGGTGTAATTTTTAAATGTTATTAAAATTCCTTTTTCCCAAGCAAAAAATCAGCAGAAACGTCAAGGATATCGCAAAGCAAAGTGAACGTTTCAAGTGAGGGCAAGGCTTTGCCGTGTTTATACATTGACATTGTTGCCTTTGTGATGCCAAGTTTTTTTGCAAGTTCTGAATAATTTATTGACGAATATTTAACTGCTTCTTGCAGTTGTGCGCTAAAAATTTGTTTCGTATCCATAAAATTAGTTTAATACAATCTAACTATTTTTAGTTGACAGTTAGATTATATCTAACTATAATATATGTAATTAATAAATTTTCAGGTGGTTTTTATGAAAAAAACGTTTTTAAAGTTGTTAACTGTAGTTATCGTTGTTTGCGCAACGCTGTTCACTTTAACTGCTTGTGAAAAGCAATATACTGCAAAAGAAACAGATGAATTAATTGCAAAACTTCAATTATATTTGGATAGTAGCAAAAATGAATTAGATACTAAAATAAATGCATTAATAGAAGAATATGAAGCTAAAGATAGCGAACTTTTAGCAAAAATAACTGAAAATGAACAAAATTTAGCAGGCTTAAGAGCAGAATACGCAGAAGAGCTAAAGAAATTACAAGATAAAGATTTAGCAACGGAGCAATCAATAGCTGAATTAGATGCTAAATATTTAGAAGAAGTAGAAATAATTAAAACTAAAATTAATGGTTTATACCTAATAATGCATTTAGAAACTGTGATTTGATTGAAAGTATTGTAATACCTTCTAACACGAGTAACATTGGTGATTATGCTTTCTATAATACCAAGAAATTAACTTCAATAGATATTCCAAAATCCAGTTCCATAGGAACAGATGCTTTTGTAAATTCTGGGTTGATTAACAAGACCGGTATTGTTTATATAGGTAGTGTTCTTTATAAGTATAATGGAACTATGCCGAGTGGATATACTGTTAGAGTTAAAGATGGAACGACAGCTATTCAATCAAATGCGTTTAGTGGATGTTCTGGACTTACAACCTTGATTCTTCCTGAAGGATTAAAGTCTATCGGTTCTAATGCATTTAAGAATTGTACTTCACTTAAAGAAGTAGTTATTCCTTCTTCTGTTGATAGTATAGGCTCTTCTGCATTCTATGGTTGTTCGGCTCTTACGAAGATAACTATTCCTTTTGTTGGAACGAGCAAAACTTCAACGTCATCGTTTAGCACAATATTCGGTACTGTTCCTACAAGTCTTACTACTGTGGAAGTAACAGGAAATATAAATGTTCCAGCTAATGCATTTAAGAATTGCACTAAAATTACCACTATTACATTTACGGGTGTAGTAGAACAGATTGGTGATAATGCGTTCTATGGATGCTCCGCATTGACAACATTAACATTACCGAATACGGTAACGTCTATTGAAAACTATGCTTTCTATGGCTGTTCTAAATTGACGTCTGTTGATTTAGGAAGTATGTCAAGACTTATGTCACTTGGTTCGTATGCGTTCCAAAACTGCACATCAATTACGTCTGTTGTAGTTCCCGAAAGTGTAACAACCATTGGCGACTATACATTTAGTGGCTGTACGAAGTTGACTACTGTATCGTTGTCAAGCAAGACGACATCTATTGGCAACTACGCATTTAATGGTTGTACTTCGCTTGCGACTGTTACGTTAAACAGTAATGTGATGGAAAGCATTGGTGCATACGCATTCCAAAATTGTTCGAGCCTTACAACATTCTATATTCCTAATTCGGTTGGTGTGATTGGTGAATACGCATTTAACGGCTGTTCTGCTCTTACAATTAACTGTGGAGCATCTTCTCAACCTGATGATTGGGATTATAACTGGAATCCTTCAAGCTGCACTGTAGTTTGGGGAAAGTAATGATAGTTTGGAGGTCTTATGAATAAAGATTGGGATTATGCTAAACTTTCAAAATTGGCAAAAGAAAATGGTGGCCCTGAGGCTTTGATTGAAAAGCTTATTACTGCGTCTGCGAAGCAAGCATCTGAAATATCCTACGTTAAAGGTGTTGATGTAGGATATACAAAGGGTGTAAAAGATGCCTTATGCGTTGTTTTCGTTTTAGCTGGGTTATCTTTATTGTCATATTTCTTGTATAAACGATATATAAAGAAATTGATAAAGCAAATTCAAGATACTCACGCAGGCGAAATTGATGCATTAAAGCAAGAGTTGATTGATGGAATTAACGATTATGATAATTCCCAAAAATGATAGCCACCATTTTCAAAATTAAAAACTAACATAAAAATAGCCCAGAGCTCTTTATTGAACTCCGGGCTATTTCTTTTCTTATACAATTTGAGTTATGTCGGGTATATAAATCTTTTCGCCAACTATCAATATAATTCGTAAGTTCCCTTATATAAGTTAGTATAAGGTTTTTTATGTTTATGAGTATAAAGCAGGGTGTTATAAGCTCCACCGTAATGAGTGGAAACATACCCAATAACGTAATCGGCTTGATTTACCATCCATTCATTACGTTTCGATATAGCAAATTTTAGTGGCACACTTTCAATTTCGGGGTATAGAATCTCGTCGTATTCTTTTTCAAAATAATCTTTTCTATCATTAAGCCACTTGTTCAAATAGGGCGTGATAAAAATAATCCTTGCGTCTGGGTGCTTTTCCTTGAATTTCTTTGCACAATCTTTAGCAAAATAATCAAAGTTGCCGTAGCCGCCAAGATAAAAGTCGATTTGTTGACCTTTAGATATTTCTTCTAAAAGGCTTAATAATCGGCTTTCGTCGTCCTGCTCAGCTCTAAAATTTGAATGTCCGCAAAAA
>SVHO01000030.1 GCA_015055725.1 Clostridiales bacterium
GATATGAAAAATACTTATCTTCAACCTTAACAACAAAAATACGACGCAAAACGCCAACTTGCGGTGCAGCCAATCCAGCACCGTCAGCCTTAATTAAAGTATCTTTCATATCGTCTAAAAGTTGATGTGTTTTTGGTCCAAAATCAGTGACTTCAAAACTCTTTTTACGAAGCGTTGGGTCGCCAATTTGTAAAATATTTCTAATAGCCATACTAATCCCTTTAAGTTAAATTATTTGAATTTATTTCTAACGAAACGAAAACCGTTCTATTATTATATTTATCCACGGTGTAAAAAACCTTATCAAGCAAAGCTCTATCGTTAGCGTTAACCCGCATTAAAACTTGATAACGGAATTTACCTTGCAATCTTTTGAGCGGTGCTTTCATAGACCCAAAAAATCGGAACTTATCGCGCTTTTCGGTATAAATAAGGTTAAGTTCATCATAAATTGCTTTTGTTGCAAGCAATGCTTTCTCATCATCCTCACACGTTATTAAAACTCTAACGACGTCTGTAAAAGGTGGAAATGCCGTTGCTTTTCTTATTGAAATTTCTTGCTTAAAGAAATTCAAGTAATCGTATTTTATTGCATATTTAAGTATAGGATTTTCTGGTGAATAAGTTTGCAAAACAACTTTACCTGCTTGTTCTGCTCTACCACTTCTACCAGCGACTTGAGTAAGCAGTTGAAAAGTTCTTTCCCCACTTCTAAAATCTGAAAAATGCAAACTCATATCCGCATCAAGAATACCGACTAAAGTGACAAACGGAAAGTCGTGTCCCTTAGCAATCATTTGCGTGCCTACTAAAATATCTGCTTCTCTAGCAGAAAACTTGCTTAAAATCTTAAAATGCCCTTCTTTGTTTTGTGTAGTGTCTCTATCCATACGCAAAATTTTTGCAGATGGATAAAGTTTTTTTAGTTCGTCAACAACCCTTTCCGTTCCCGTTCCACCATAACGAATAAAAGGACTGCCACATTCAGTACACGCGTCAATCATCTTATACTTTGCGCCACAATAATGACATAACAAAGATTCGTCCTCACGGTGATACGTTAGCGAAACGTCGCAGGATTCACATTTTTGAACGTGACCACATTCCGTACAAATAACCGTTTTGGAATACCCACGTTGATTTAGAAATATTATAGCTTGATTGCCCTTGTTTAGGCAATCTTCTAATTCTTCTTTTAATATTGACGAAAATGGTGAGTTATTACCACGTCTGACTTCTTTGCGCATATCAGCAATTTCAACGTTTGGTAAAGGTCGTTTATTTATTCTATCAGGTAATTCAATAAGGTTGTATTCGCCGTTTAACGCATTATTAAAACTTTCAACTGAAGGTGTTGCACTCCCTAAAACAAGTTTAGCACCATTTTTTTCAGCACGAAACTTAGCAACGTCAACCGTTGAATATCTAGGCGAAGATTCACTCGTATAACTACCATCGTGCTCTTCATCAATAATAATCAGTCCAAGGTTCTCGATTGGTGCAAAAATCGCGCTTCTTGCACCAATGGCAATTTTTGCATCACCATTTCTCAATCTCCACCACTCGTCAAAGCGTTCGCCTGCAGATAATCCACTGTGTAAAATTGCCGCATTATCACCAAATCGTGCACGAAGTTGTTTTAACATTTGAGGTGTAAGAGAAATTTCAGGTACTAATAAAATAGCAGTTTTTCCTTGACTTATAACTTTGTTTATAAGGTTTAAATAAACTTCAGTTTTTCCACTCCCAGTCACACCAAATATCAAACTGACCGTTTTATCAGTTTTACAAACGCTATCAACCGCTAAAAGTTGCTTTTCTGTTAAACACACTTGCTTATCTAAAGCGTTAACGTCTTTATATGGCGAGCGGAATTTTTGTTCTAAATTTATTTTTAAATAACCTTTTTCTATTAAAGAATTAACTGCAGAATTACCAAATTCTTGTGCTAAATCCGTAAAATTAGCCCTATTGTTTTCTTGTAAAAAGTGTAAAAGTTGAATTTGTTTAACAGCACTCTTTCTTAATGATTGAACGACTTTTTCAACGTTAACGCCATCAACAATTGAAACTAACCTAAAAAACTGCTCTTTAACTTTACCTTTACGCATTTCTGAAGGCAAAAACAGTCTTAATGCGCTGGCTCGTGTGACGTAGCAAGTTTTGCAAACGTAATCCATAAGCGCAAGTGTTTCTTGCGTAAGCGCGGGCGTTTGTTCTAAAAGCCTATCAATTTCACGAATTTTATTAGGGTCGTAATTACTTTGCTCGTGTGTTGAAATAACAATGCCTTCGATAATTTTTTTACCAAACGGCACGGCAACACGACTGCCGATTGTAATCGCAGTATCCGAATAAGAATATTCAAATATTTTATCAACTTCAACGTTGTTGATATCGACAATCACGTCTGCAAACATTGTAATTATCCCCGTCGTTAAAACAAAATATGTCCACCGAAAGATGAACACATTTTAACTTTTTATCAGTCGTTAGTAGAAATCAACTTTCCGTCGTAAATTTCTTGCGCTGCAACAGATAAAGGCTTTTCTTTGCTTGGGAGTTCTGTATAGCCTTGGTTTTGCGCTTGTTCCATAAGTTGTCTTGCGCGTTTACTGGTCACGATGCAAAGTTCGTATTTAGAGCCGATTTTTTGCGCTAATTCGTCAATAGGTGGTTTATGTATCATTTTTTATTCTCCTTAACGTTAATTAGTTTGAATTTTATTTATTTTTTTCGTTTTTTATAATTTGTTCAACTTCTTCTATTGCCGTCAATAAATCGTCGTTAATAACGGTATAATCATACAAGTCTTTTTTAGAAAGTTCGTAGTCAATGCGTTCCATACGTAAATTTATTTTTTCTAAACTTTCAGTACTTCTTTTAATAAGCCTATTTCTAACTTCGTCTATAGAAGGTGGTGCAATCATAACGAGCACGGCGTCGTTAAAATTCTTCTTAACTTCAAGCCCGCCGTTAACGTCAATTTCAAGCAAAACGTCTTTATCGCATAGAGTATCTAAAACGAACTTTTTCGGCGTGCCGTAGTAATTTTCAAAATGGTTCGAATATTCCAAAAATCCACCCTTTTGAATTTTTTCATTAAAACTTTCTTTGGTTATGAAAAAATAATCTTTACCGTCAGCTTCACCATCACGTGGTTTACGCGTCGTGCAAGATATACTTAAAGATAGATTTTTATTTCTCTCTATTAGTTTTTTTGCAATTGTGCCTTTACCCACCCCAGAAGGACCGGACAAAACTACTAAAACGTTTCTTTTGTTATTCAAGGTTTTGAACTTGCTCCCTAACTTTTTCTATTTCGTTCTTTAATTCTAGTGCATAACGAGTCACTTGAATATCGTTAGACTTTGAACAAATCGTATTTGTTTCTCTATTAAATTCTTGCATAAGGAAGTCTAACTTTTTACCCGAACCATTTGCACCAACTATTTCACGGAATTGTGAAACGTGAGAGTTAAGCCTTGTTAATTCTTCGTCAATATTAACCCTATCTGTATAAAAAGCAACTTCGTTTAAAAGCCTTGTTTCATCATACTTAACGTCTTTTAAAAACTCTTGTATGCGAGTTTTTAGTTTTTCTTTATATTCGTTTGCAACCATTGGCGCGCGTTGCTTAACTTTATCCGCCAAATCTTTAATTTTATCCATACGGCCAAGCATATCGGCAACTAACTTTTCGCCTTCAATATTGCGCATTTGGTTTAACTTTTCGCACGCTTCTTTAACGGTTTCTTTTAAAACTTCCGCAAACTCTTCAACGTTCATTACTGAATTATCAGTCACAACGTCTGGCGAACGCATTATCATGCTAACAGTCACGTCGTTATCTAATGCGAGTTTTTGGGAAATAAGTTTGCTTGCGTTATAATAGCCCATCGCTTTATCCAAATTAACGTCCAAATCAGTTTGTTTTTCACGGGTGTCGCTAAAAGTTAAAAACAAATCAATTCTACCCCTAACCACGTAGGTTTGCACGGTTTTTCTAATTAAGTCTTCAAAAGCGATAAAAGCCTTGGGTATTTTACAATTTAAATCGAAATTTCGGTTGTTTACCGTCTTAATTTCTACGGTTAGGTTTATTCCATCACAAGAATAATCCGCTCTGCCGTACCCGGTCATACTGCGCATAAAAGTTCTCCATATATATATATCTAAGTTATTTTATCATAAATTTAATTATTTATCAAGTTTTTATAAGCGATTTAAAGGCTTGTTCGTCAATAATTTTTATGCCGAGCGCTTTTGCTTTTTCAAGTTTACTTCCTGCATTTTCGCCAGCAATAACAAGCGTAGTCTTTTTAGATACACTACTTTGAATTTCTCCACCCAACTGCTCGATTATTTTTATAGCGTCGTCACGCTTAAAATCCAAAAGAGCACCTGTCAAAACGACCTTTTCACCACTAAACGCACCATTAGAGTTCTCTTCAACATCATAATCAATATTAACCCCTAAAGATAGCAACTTGTTTATTTCGTCAACGTTTTTTGGGTTGTGAAAATATTCAAACACGCAGTCGGCAATAATTTCACCTATTTCTTCAACTTTTAATAGGCTTTCTTTATCAACAGAGAATAGCGCGTCTAAGTGGTTAAAATTGCTTGCAATATCTCTCGCAGTTTTTCTCCCCACGTTGTCTATACCAAGGGCATAAATAAAATTAGCAAATTTAACTGATTTTGACTTTTCAATCGCATTAAACAAATTGTCGGTTTTTGCGTCTTTATACCCTTCCAACTTTCTAATTTCTTCTTTATTTAAGGCGTACAAATCGCTAAAATTTTCCACGTTAAAAGTTTCGAATAATAGCCCTGCAGTCTTTTCACTAAACCCCTCAATATCAACGCCATTTTTACAAGCAAAATTAGTTAGTTTTGCAATTACGCGTGGCTTGCAACGTTGATTAGGACAGAATAAATTTGCACCCGTTTCAACAAGTTCTGTTTGACAATAAGGGCAAATTGTCGGTTTTTTAATTTCTTCACAATGGGGATAAACTTCAGTCGTTCCTAAAATCTCGGGTATAACTTCGTTGCTTCGCCTAACTAAAACACGCGCACCCTTAAGTACCCCTTTTCTTTTAATATCGCCATAATTGTTTAGCGTTGCTTTTCTAACGGTTGCACCAGCAAGTTCAGTCGGTTCTAAAATCCCTAAGGGTGTAAGTTTTCCCGTTCTTCCAACTTGCCAAATAACGTTTTTTAGAATAGTGGTCACTTCTTCAGCTTCAAACTTAAAAGCCATTGCCCAACGCGGAAATTTATCGGTAAAACCAAGTTCGTTTCTTAAATTAAAATCGTTAATCTTAACAACGGCACCATCAGTTAAAATATCAAGTGTTTTCCTATTGTTATCGATATCTTTTATTGCAGACATAACGTCTTTTATACCCTTGCAAACGCGCAAAAATGGGTGAACTTTAAACCCTTCTTTTCTTAAAAATTCAACGCACTCAATTTGGGTTGATAAATTACCGTTTTCAATATAATTAACGTTATAAAACATTATTTCAACGTGACGTTTTTCAGTCACTTTTGGGTCTAAATTTCTTATAGCACCAGCCACGGCGTTTCTTGCATTTTTAAGTGGTTCTTGTGCAGTTTTATTATATTCTTCTAAAACCGAAAGTCGCATAATTGCTTCGCCTTGAACTTCAATTTTGCCATTATAAGATATAGTTAACGGAAAACTTTTTATTGTTAAAACTTGTGCGGTCACGTCTTCCCCTTCTACACCATTACCACGCGTCGTTGCGCAAACGAATTTCCCTTGGTCGTAAGTTAAGCAAATAGTTAACCCGTCAAACTTATATTCAACGGTATAAACCAAATCTTCGCCCGTTTTATTTATTCTTTTATCAAAAGCATAAATTTCTTCTTCCGTTGTCGACTTATCAAGACTATATAATCTTTCAATATGTTTATGTTTCTTAAATGCAGAAATAGGTTCACCGCCAACGCGTTTTGAAGGTGAATCAAATAAAACCGTTCCCGTCTCTTTTTCCAATTCTAAAAGTTGGTCGTAAAGTTTATCATATTCTTTATCAGAAACGGTTGGATTATCTAAAACGTAATATTCATGTGCGTATTTATTAAGTAAGCGCACAAGTTCTTTCATTTTTTCAATCATAAAACCTCCATGGGCGCAAATTTAACCGCAAGCGACTTAACCCCTACGCCCTTAAATGCAACGTCAACAATTAAATTATCCGCTTGTCCTTTAACTGCTATAACTATACCTTCGCCAAATTTAGCATGTTTTACCCTAGTTCCTGACTTATACTTATCAAATTGAACGCCTTGAACTGCTTTTGGGCTATTATTTTGTAAAAATGATTTAGCATAACCCGAAGAATAACCATGTGAAGAAGTGTATTCCTCTTTATCATCAAATAAACTATATCTATTTGTATCTTGATAATAGTTCTTATCTCTTATATTTTGTTCTATAACCTTTTTAGGCGCTAAAACATCTTGCGCTTCGCGTAAAAATCTCGATTGCATCATATTTTCACGCTTACCATACATATAACGACTCATTGCGCGCGTTAAATATAGCCTTTCCATAGCACGAGTCACAGCAACGTACATTAAACGCCTTTCTTCTTCCATTTCTGCAGGGTCGTCAACACTTCTTGCTATGGGCAAAATCTTCTCATCAAGCCCGCTGACAAAAACGCATTTATATTCTAAGCCTTTTACTGCGTGAATTGTTGCTATTGTCACGGCGTCGTCATCATTTATTTGGTCGGTGTCAGAACTAAGCGTCACCGAGTTCAAATAATCGGATAAGGTTGCCCCCTGATTATCCTTTTCAAACTGGTCGGCTGAGTTTTTAAGTTCGCTAATATTGTATAGTTTCGAAGTGTTTTCTTCGTTTTTATCGGCAAACTGTTCCAAAAATCCCGTCGTATCAAGAATATATTCAATAGTTTTAACAACCGAATTATTTTCAGAATAAGCCTTAAAACTATCGAGTAAAGTTGCAAAATTAAATAGTTTAGTTTTTGCCGACGGTGATATACTCGTTTGCTCAAGCCTAAAAACCCCGTCGTATAGCGAGATTCCCGCCGAAGCGCAAAACTCCCTTAGTTCACGCAAAGTTTTATCACCAATCCCTCTTTTCGGCGTTGAAACGCATCTTAAAAAAGATTCATTATCACTTGAATTATTTATGACTTTTAGGTAGGACAAAACGTCTTTAATTTCCTTGCGTTCGAAAAACCTAAAACCACCGAAAATTCGGCAAGGTATACCGTATTTCATAAATTCTTGTTCAAATGCGCGCGAAAGGGCGTTAACACGCATAAACACGGCAAAATCACCGTAATTTAAGCTTGAATTGCGAGCCATAAGGCTTTTAATTTGTGTTGCAACGTAAGTTGCCTCAGAGTTTTCATCTCCCCCAACGAAGGTTTCTACTTTAACTCCGTCGTCGTTATCCGTCCACAATTCTTTTTGTCTACGCTCAACGTTATTTGCGATAATGCAATTTGCTAATTTTAAGATATTTTTCGTTGAACGGTAATTTCTTTCAAGCTTATAAACCTTAGCCCCACGGAAAATATCGTCAAAAGAAAGTATATTTTCAATTTTAGCACCTCGCCAACCGTAAATACTTTGGTCGTCGTCACCAACAACGAAAATATTTCCGTGCACACGGCATAATTTTTGAGCAATAGCAAATTGAACGCTATTCGTATCTTGAAATTCGTCTATGTGCACGTATTCAAACTTTTTAGAATACCAATCTGCAACTTCTGGAAACTTTTCAAACAAAACGAAAGTTTTAAATAATAAATCGTCAAAGTCAAGAGCGTTTGAACGTTCGAGTTGCAATTCATACGCTTTATAAATCTCACAAAGCTCGTTAACAAAACGCAAGTGAGAATTTTCATTATGCCACTCATCTGGCTTTAAGCAATCGTTTTTCGCGTTTGAAATAACGTTTTTTGCGGTTTTAAGCAACGTGTCGGTATCATAACCCAATTCTTCAAAAACGCGCTTCAAGACCCTATCTTTATCCGTCTCATCATAAATAGTGAAGTTTTTATCGTAGCCGAGTTTATCAATATCCCTTCTTAATATGCGCACGCACATGCTATGAATGGTTGAAACCCACATATCATCAACGTTTGGAACAAACTTTTTAAGGCGTTCTTTCATCTCGCCTGCAGCCTTGTTTGTAAAGGTTATTGCCATAATATTTGATGGTAAAACGCCCTTTTCTAAAACCAAATAAGCAATTCTGCTCGTTAGAACGCGTGTTTTACCACTGCCAGCGCCGGCGATAACTAAAACCGCCCCTTGAGTGTCAAGCACGGGTTTAATTTGTTCGTCATTTAATTTTTCAAGGATTTCTTTTACGTTCGTCATAACAATGTCACCTTAACAATCTAAGCATATAAAATCGTGCCCTAAATTTTTATAGGCACGGAGCAAATTTTCATATATTTTATTATATCATATTATGAGCCCTTTTTCAAGCCAAAGAAAAAAAGATTTTTTCTTTTATTTTCTTGCGTAAATTTATATAGTTATGCTAAAATATAACGAAAGGTGATTTATGAAGAAAAATTGGTTATATAATAAAACGGTTTTAATAACGGGCGCGAGTGGTGGCATTGGGTTTTCAGTTGCAAAACTTTTAATTGAAAAGTATAATTGCTCTATTATCGGTATTGCTAGAAACGAACAAAAAATGCTAACCGCAATTGAGAGTTTAGGCGACAAAAAAGCTAACTTTACTTATAAATTATTTGACGTTTCTATAAAAGAAAATTGGCAAGTTTTTTATGAATATTTAATCAAAAACAACGTTAAAATTGACGTTTTGTTTAATAATGCTGGTTTTATGCTCCCCTTTGCTAAATTTGAAAAGTATACCGAACAAGAAATAGACGAAATTATTAAAACAAATTTTATCGCAAACATTGTTTCGATTAAGACACTTTTGCCCATAATTAAGCAATCAAAATCACCTGCAATTTTTAACGTTTGTAGTGCCGCTGGACTTTGCGCAGTTGTCGGACAAAGCATGTATTGCGCTACTAAGTTTGCTATGCGCGGTTTTACAGATACCCTTTATCAAGAATATAAAAAAGAAATTTTTGTCGGTGGGATTTACCCAGGGTTTATCAAGACGGATATTTTAAATAGACAAACTGAAAGCGCTAAAAATAATAAACTCATAAATAAACTTATGATGCCCGTAAACAAGGCAAGTAAAAAAATCGTTAAAGGCATGGCACGTAAAAAAAGGCGTATAATTATGGGCTTAGACGGAAAACCAATGAGTTTTTTTGGTAGAATATTCCCGAAACTTACCCCCACCCTTATAACCGGCGTGCTAAAGTCATCTAAACTTGAAATGTTTGACGAAGTTTTCAAAAACTAAAAGGAGAACTAATGAAAAGACTGCTTACTATTCAAGACGTATCTTGCGTTGGAAAATGTTCACTCACTGTTGCACTACCCATCATTTCAGCATTTGGCGTTGAAACTGCCGTTTTGCCAACCGCAGTTTTATCAACACACACGGCTTTCAACGGATTTACTTTTAGAGATTTAACTTGCGATATAAAACCAATCGCCGCCCATTGGAAAGAACAAAAAATTGGCTTTGACGCTATTTATACGGGTTATCTTGGGTCTTTTGAACAATTAGGTCTTGTTGCCGAAATTTTTGACCAATTTAAGACAAAAAATAATTTTATTTTAGTTGACCCTGTTATGGCTGATAATGGTAAACTTTACCACGGCTTTGACCAAAAATTTGCTTTCGAAATGGCAAAACTTTGCGCAAAAGCAGATATAATCGTTCCAAACTTAACCGAAGCGTCTTTTATGCTAAATCAACCGTATATAGAAAAAGGTTATGACGAAAAATACGTTCAAGAAACTCTTAAAAAATTAGTTGACTTAGGCGCAAAAAAAGCGGTTTTAACAGGTGTTTCACTTGATGGCATTAACCTTGGCGTTTATGGTTATGACGGCGAGAAAAACGAATTTTTCTCATATTACAATAAGCACGTTCCTGCAAGTTTTCATGGTACGGGTGACGTTTTTGCAAGCGCGTTATGTGGTGCTTTAACTATCAACAAATCTTTAGACGTTGCGCTTAAAATTGCGGTTGATTTTACCGTTGATAGCATTGAAAAAACCGTTCAAAATAAAAACCACAATTGGTATGGTGTTGACTTTGAATCTTCAATCCCCTTCTTAATAGAAAGCATAAAATAGTATATAACATAAAAAAAGCCTTTGCACGTGCAAAGGCTTTTATTTATTTCAATTCAATAAAAGATTCAAACTTGTGATAAGTGTCGCAAAGGGTTGGATTTAACGCAAGCAAGTTTTTATCGGTAAAACCACCTTCTGTTTCGATTCTAAACAAGTTGTATTTTATTCCCTTTTTAGCATCGTAATTGATTTTATCAAGAGGAACGCTAAATTTAACTCTATAATCAGTGTCAGATAAAAATTCAACTTGTGATTTAACAAAATTTTCTTCTATCGGATAAGGCTCGTATTCCCCAACGCCTAAGTTGTGTATTTTATTTAAAAATACACAGTTGTTTGGTGCGACTTCTATCTCGTAATACCAATAATCTTCTTCCGTACATATAAAGGCTTCACAAGCGTCACCGTCAAAAACAGGACCGTTATATTCATCACATGCACTAAAAAACTTTGAGTTTTTGCAAACAAAATCAAATATGAGTTCGCTATCAGTTTTGGTCACTTCAACTTCTGTTAAAAATTCTTTAATTTCTTTGCCGTTTCTATTGTTTTTTAATTCAAATTTCATAATTTCACCTTTTATTTAGTTATCGTCACCTTACTCAATGCACGTGGTGCATCGGGATTATTACCTATCAAGCAAGAAGTTTTGCACGCAAACATTTGTGCAAAAAGCGCAAATGCAAACATACATATTTCTTCGGGAACGCCAAAGTCAATAAGTGCATCGTTGCACTTTGCTTTACCCGTCAAAACGGGATCGTTCGTAACTAAAAGGACGGGAGCATTTAGGTTAATCATTTTATCAATGCATTGCATTTGGTCTTCACGGACAAGCCTTTGTAGTTCAGCATCACCGTTATTTTTAGCACAATAAATAATTACAGGCGTGTTTTCGTTCACCATAGCCATAGGCCCGTGGTAAAAATCACTGCCGGCATAACCTTTCATTTGAATATAACACGTTTCTTGTAGTTTAAGCGATGCTTCTAGCGCAATAGCGTAAGTGACACCACGCGAAAGCACGAAGCCACTTTGCATATAACTAAATTTTTTAGCAAATTTCGTGGTCAACGCATCAATTTGTGGAACTACTTTAGAAATTTCTTGCTTTAAATTTTTAACGTGCAAAAGTGCTTCTTTATTTTCTGAAATTTCTGACGCAAGCCAAAGCAACAAAAACATTTGTGCACTAAAAGTTTTGGTTGCAGCAACGCTCTTTTCTTCCCCCGCAGAGCAATAAAGATGATATTTTGCTTCTTTTGCCATTGGACTATCCAAATTGTTAGTGATAGCAATAGTTATTGCGCCTTGCTCGTTGCCACGCCTTATAACTTCAAGGACGTCTGCCGCTTTACCACTTTGACTACAACCAATAACAATACTGTTAGAATAGTTTATTTTACCTTTATATAATGTTATAACGCTAGGCGCAGATAAACCAACAGTGTAGATAGAGTTTACTTCTAAAAAATACTTAAAATAAATTAAAGCGTGGTCACTCGTTCCGCGCGCTGCAGCAACGAAGTTTGTTGCATGCCCGCCTTTATATCCGCAACTAAGTCTTTCATAATTTTAGCGTTATTGCTTTGAATTTCTCCGAAAATCTCAGTTGTTTCATTTATTTCTTTCCACATCAAAGTTTCATTATATTTCATAACAAACCTCCTTTAATTTATTCTAACACCATATACACAAAATGTCAATATTTTACAAAATTTTATTTATTTTTTGATTTGGGGTAAAGACGCCGCTGCAATACTTTGCCCCACGCGTTTATTTGATTCGTCAGGCATAGTAATGTTAATATCTGCATATTCTGGAAATTCAGCACGCAAAATCTCTTTCGCTCTATTAACAATTAATAAACCTCCGTCACCACTTGTCACTCTGCCTAATATTAAAAGATGTTTAACTTTATAAAATTCGCAATAATATGGAATTGCATATCCAAGATAAGTTCCTATATCTTCATAAATTTGCTTTGCCAAATCGTTTCCGTTAAGCATAAGCGACTGAATTTCTTTTAATTTCTCGGCAGGAGATAAACCTTTCTTAAAAATATAGCCTGCGTTTTCGGCAAGTTTTATAACGCCGTCTTGTGAAAAATACTTAACCCCACAACCGTAATCACCACTCCACTCGTCAACCATTGAATTTTTGTTAAAATCAACAGGAACGAACGCAACTTCTGAAAGCCAACCGTTAAGCAATCCTTTATCGTTTATGTATCCAACTGCTTCACTTGTCCCCATTGCGATACCCAAAACACAGTTGTCTTTTAAATCAATTGCCCCTGCAAGAGCAGTCACGTCACCGTCGTTTGCAACTTCAATCGGTGCGCCTATTTCTTTTGCAATATCGAGATACATATTTTGAACGTGCGCTTTATAATCCTCTTTGGGAACTTTTAGAAATAGTGATGCAACCATTATTTTATTGTCAACGTAAACACCAGCACTTGAAACGCCAATCGCATCTACCCGTGGCATCTTAGAGATAGCCGTTTTCATTGACTGCATAATCCCATCGTAATGATAGCGATAATCAGAGTTTATTTTAGGAAACCAAACAACTTCTTCACTATAAACAACTTTGCCGTCTATTACGGCACTGACTTTCCTATCACTTCCACCTGCATCAAACCCTATCCTACAACCATCTAGATGACCCCCAATTTTAACGTTGCAGTTATTCTGTTTTGGAAATTGATCACCAGCAACTTTAATCACTTCAAACGGTTTTTCGTATACGGTTTGCATAAAGTCAACGTCAAAAGCGCGTTTGCCCGTTGACGAATAATCGGCACTTATTCTTTCATAAATATAGTCGTCACCGCAAATATAAATCTTATATCCACCAACAACCCAAAGAATACTCTTTATTATTCGTTCTATAATTTCATAATTTTCTTCACGCTTAGTTGGGCTTTCAAAAATTTGAATATTGAAAAGATAATTGTATCCATTATTTCTTTCAACACAAATTTTTAAAGTTTTATTGCTTTCTTCGTTTACTCTTTTTCTAAAATCTCTAAGAACTAAACTAATTGGGTTAAACTCTTTATCATATTTAGGTATAAATTTCATAACACTTCTCCTTTCCTATATTATACAATAATAATAAATATTTTTCGTTATAAATTTCAAATATGTGTTTGCACAAAAGGACACTTTTAGTTGCAAAAATTTGTTTTATGTAATATAATTATAAATATGGAAAACAAATACGTCAAAAATACACTTAAATGTAATATAAAAGTTTCAGGCATATATACCATCCATTATTTTAAATATGGTAAAAATTTTAATTTCAAAGGTGAACAACACGATTTTTGGGAAATGATTTTTATTGATAGCGGAAAAGCAGTAATCGTTGCAGATAATAAAGAATACACTCTTTCTCAAGGGCAAACCTTCTTTCATAAACCAAATGAAGTTCATAAAGTATATACCGGAAATCAGTTTGCAAACTCTGCGATTATTTCTTTTGAATGCAAGAGCTCTCAAGTCAAGGCTCTTGCAGATAAGGTATGGGAATTAAGCGAATATGAAAAATCTTTGTTAAATAAAATTATTCAAGAAGCAAAAAATAGCTATGACGATAAGCTTAACGAGATATATTTGACTAAAATGAATAAAAAACATAACGCCCCTTTTGGTGGCGACCAAATAATTAAAAACTCTATTGAACTTCTAATTATATCTCTTTTACGCAAAATTACACCTGTAAAAACAGAAAAACAAAATAGTGAAATAAATTTATGCGCAACTCAACTCGTAAGTGACGTTAAAGATATTTTAACTAAAACACTTGATGTTAACGAGGATATAAGTTTAGACACGCTTTCATATAAATTAGGATTTAGCAAAAGTTATATTAAAGCGCAATTCAAAAAGCAAACCGGTTATTCAGTTATACAATATTATATTAACCTCAAAATAGACAAAGCAAAAGAATTGCTTAGTCAACAAAAGTATACGGTTAGCGAAATAGCAGACTTACTAGGTTTTTCTTCTGTTTATTATTTTAGCAGACAATTTAAGACGCTTACCGATATGTCACCCACAGAATACGTAAATTCTATTAAAGCCGATAACGTGCTATAAAAAAAACACTCTCTGTTGAGAGTGTTTTTTTATTTAACTAATGCTGCCGCACCTATTATACCAGCATCATTTCCAAGTGAAGCAATTAAGATATCCGTCTTTGGGGCATTTTTATATCCGTATTCGAATTTTTCACAATAAGCCTTTATTTTATCTAGTAGATATTCTCCTTGAGCACTTATGCCACCACCGATAATAAAGGCTTGTGGGCGGAAAACGTTTAACATATTTATAATACTTTCTGATAGATAAGCAACGTAATTTTCAACGACTAAATTTGCCGTATTGTCTCCTAATTTTGAACACTCAAACGCCGTTTTCCCGTCAACGTTTGCAAGGTCACCTTTGGCATATTCCCACATTTTGCTATTTCTATCGTTAAGCATAGCAGTTTTGGTTTGTCTAATCAACGCAGTTGCCGAACAATAACACTCAACGCAACCGCTTCTACCACAGGAACAAGGTTCGCCACCAAAAATTAAGGTCGTGTGTCCTAGTTCCGCCCCGCGCGAATATCCACCTTCAACCAACTTTTTATCTATTACTATTCCACCACCAACACCCGTTCCGAGCGTAAACATAACGCAATCGTTATAATCTTTAGCACAACCGTAAATAACTTCTGCAAGCGTTGCAACGTTAGCGTCGTTAGAAATTTTAATATTCGTGTTAAAATCTTTTTTTAGTTCATCAACAAGCTTAACCTTTTCCCAACCTAAATTTGGCAAAAAATCAACGACGCCCGTTTCACTCGTGACTGCTCCAGGGCAACCTATACCGATTCCACTCAAATCGTCAATTGTTAGCTTATGGTTTAACAACAAATCATTTATTTGATTTACAATATTTTTAATACATTCATCTGCGGTCTTAGCAGTCTTAACGCGGTTTTGTTCAACTATTTTCCCTTCGCTTGAGACAAGTCCAACTTTTATACTCATTCCACCTATATCAACACCAATAGCGTACATAATTACTCCAAAATAACTTTATTATGATAATTTTCATATATTATAATACATCTAAAAGTAAAGGTCAAGTAATTTGGAATTTTATAGGGTTTATGATTTAAGTTTGATTAAACTGCAAGATTTTTGATTAACTTTTTAAACAATAAAAAATTTTTTAAAAAAATTTAAAAAACCACTTAAAAACACTTGCCTTTTATTTTCAAATTTGGTATATTATCTTAGCAATAGCGAGAGACATGGGAGCATAGCTCAGCTGGGAGAGCATCTGCCTTACAAGCAGAGGGTCATAGGTTCGAGCCCTATTGTTCCCACCACTTCTCTCCTATTGTTCTGTTGCGGGAATGGCTCAGTGGTAGAGCGTCGCCTTGCCAAGGCGAATGTCGCGAGTTCGAATCTCGTTTCCCGCTCCATTTTTTTATTATGGGGTTTCCCTTAAAACCACGGTGGCGCCATAGCCAAGCGGTAAGGCACGGGCCTGCAAAGCCTTGACCCCCAGTTCAAATCTGGGTGGCGCCTCCAAAAAACTCTGCGCCAACGTGCGTAGAGTTTTATTTTATGAATATTCTTCTGCCGCTGTGGCGGAATAGGCAGACGCAAGGGACTTAAAATCCCTCGGAGTAACATCCGTGCCGGTTCAAGTCCGGCCAGCGGCACCACGAAAATCGTTAGGTCTTACCTAGCGATTTTCTTTTTTTAATCAAATGGAAATAGGCTTAATATTGACCTTTTTTATATAAAACCCATATTATGTAAAAATTACATATGAAAAACGGAAAAGAAAGGATATTTTATCCACGGATATTCTGGGCTAACACCGTAAACATCAAATATGTATTTTTCTAATTCTTCTCTATTCATTAGCTAATGCTACACCGCTTCTTCACTTATAAAAGATAATTAACCACTAAAATAACGATACTTGTAGCAATCATAACGATACCGACCACACGGTTTAACGTTTTAGCGTTAGATTTGTTGGCAATTTTAGCAGCAATTCTTGCCCAAAGCAAAGTAAATACAACGCAAAGAACAAGGCAAAGAACGTCGGGAACTCCACCAATTATAAAGTGGCTAACACCACCCGTGAGCGCAGTAAACGCCATAATAAATACGCTTGTGGCAACCGCCAAATGCATAGGATAACCAAGAAACGAAGTTAAAACAAGCAGTAACATCATTCCACCGCCTGCCCCAACAAAACCGCAAATAAAACCAACGAATATGCCACCGATTACTGCTTTTACAAATCTTGATTTTATAGAACTCTCTTCTAATTGTTCTCTCGTTTTATTTACAGGTTTTAAAATAAAACGCAATCCTATTATAATCAAAGCAATTTGCATTGTTCCACTCATCGCTTGTTCGGGCAAAAAACTCGCCACAAAACTACCTATCATTGTTACGATAAGAACACTAATAAGTAAGGGTAAACTATTCTTGACGTCTAAATTTCCGCTTTTTTTATAGGTGTATGCGCTAACAAAACTTGCCAAAACGTCGCTGATAAGCCCTATTCCTACCGCATCATAAGCAGGAACACCCAAAAACGTTATAAGCATAGGTCCTATTACGGCGGCAGCGCTCATACCGGCAAAACCCGTTCCTATACCTGCCCCAGCACCTGCGAGAAAACATACAAGTATTTTAATTAAAATTTCTTCCATAACAAGTCTCGCTAAATTAGAATTTATTGA
>SVHO01000004.1 GCA_015055725.1 Clostridiales bacterium
ATCCCCGTTGCTTTCGTTGTTTTTTGCTGAACACTTGGCAGACCACAAAAACATTTCTTCAATTATCGGAACAGACTTAACCAGAGAACCTGGTCTTCACAGAACTCTTCTTGGTGACGGCGTTGGCTCAATGGTAGGCGCATTCTTCGGCGGTTGCCCCAACACCACTTACGGCGAATCAGTTGGTTGTGTTGCTATTTCTGGTAATGCTTCGGTTGTGACCATTATAACCGCTGCAATCATTTGTATCGTTTCTGCATTCTTCGCTCCCTTTATGACTTTACTTGCAACTATCCCTTCATGCGTTATGGGTGGCGTTTGCATGACTCTTTACGGATTTATCGCAGTTTCAGGCTTAAAGATGATTCAAAAAGTTGACCTTAGCAAAAACCATAATCTCTTCACCGTTTCGGTTATCTTAATCGCTGGTGTTGGCGGAATGGTTTTAAATATCGGCAAAATCACCATCACTTCTATTGCTTGCGCGCTTATCCTTGGTATTTTAACCAACCTTTTGACTTCAAAAGCAGCAAAAAAAGAACAAGAAGAAGTAGTTAGCGAACAAGAAGAAAAAGTAGCGTAATTTAAGGATAAAATTATGAAAGATTATAAAAACGTTCATATATTAGACCACCCTTTAATTAGACACAAACTTGCAATTATAAGGGATAAAAACACTAACACTAAGCAATTTAGAGAAGTAATAAGCGAACTTGCAACCCTTATGGCGTATGAAAGTTTTAAAGACGTTCCCACTCAAGAAATCGTAGTGGAAACTCCGCTTGAAAAAGTGACCCAAACGGTAGTTAAAGAAAACTCTATCGCTATCGTTCCTATCCTTAGGGCTGGGCTTGGCATGGTTGACGGAATTTTATCTCTCTTCCCTGCGGCTAAAGTTGGGCATATAGGTCTTTATCGTGACGAAGAAACGTTTGAACCCAAGGAATACTATTGCAAACTTCCCGTTGGGATAGACGAAAAAGTGGTTATGGTTGTTGACCCAATGCTTGCAACGGGCGGTAGCGCGTGCGACGCGATTACAATGCTTAAAAAACGCGGTTGCAAAAAAATTAAACTTATGTCTATTATCGGCGCACCCGAAGGCGTTAGCAAGGTTGCGGAAACTCACCCAGACGTTGAGGTTTACGTTTCAACACTTGATAGATGCCTTAACGAACGTTGTTATATTCTCCCTGGTCTTGGCGACGCGGGTGACAGAATATTCGGCACTAAATAATTACTTAGTCAAACTAAAAAAGGTACTCAAAACCGAGTACCTTTTTTCTTTGTTTTTAACTAATTATTTTGCAAAATCTTTAAGCGAAGTTGCGTCAAGTTTATCATAATTATCAATAAAGCCTGCAAGTTCTTTTGCTATCTTTTTAGCACCGCCAACTTCATTACTTTCAATGTTTAAGGGAAGCAACGGGTCGTGCAAGGATAAACGCAATAAGAACCAACCGTTTCCGTGCTTGTCGTCAAGATTAACCCTAACGCCTTCAAAGTTATCGGGTGCTAAACTCCAACCTTCTTTGTTTTGAGCATAAGCATTCAAATCTTCAATAACTTTTAAGCCGTATTCCTTAAAGTCTTCAAGCGCAATATTCATTCTAAATTCAACGCTTTCTTCAGGTTCACTCAAACTGTCAATAAGAGAACCAAGCGTATAGCCTTGTTTTTTGCCACGTGCAAGTTCAATTAAAAGTTTGGTCACTATATACGCGCCGTCGTCAAGAAAATAGTTTTCCTTAAATGCGCCGTGCCCTGAAGTTTCAATTGCAAGTTGGCTGTCTTGCCCAAGATTATTGAGCCTTATTGATTCGTTGATAACGTTTCTATATCCACGTTTAAAGCGGTGATGTATACCGCCTTTTTCTTTAATAAATTCTGCAAGTCCAGTAGAAGTGATTGAGTCCGTGACGATTGTGGTGTTTGGATGTTCACGCAACAAAATTGCAGAAAGCATAGCGATTATGCGGTTGCGGTTGAGTTCGCTTCCGTCAGATAAAACTGCGCCAGCGCGGTCAACGTCAGTGTCAAAAATTATTCCAAGGTCTGCGTTGTTTTGTTTAACTGCTTCCGTTATACTTTCCATAGCCTCTTTGTTTTCAGGGTTAGGTATATGGTTCGGGAAACTTCCGTCAGGTTCTAAATAACGGCTACCGTCTGTGTTCGCACCCAAAGGTTTAAGCACCTTATCAACGTAAAATCCACCTGCGCCGTTGCCTGCGTCAACGACAATGCGGAACCCTTTAAGCGGTTGGTCTTCGCCAGTCGCTTTTCTAATTTTATCGGCAAGAATTTTTGAATAAGTGTCCATAAATTCGCCACTAACTAGCGAACCGCAAGTTAAACCCGTTTTATCGCCGTTTTCAGCATACGCCAAAATTTGCTTAATATCTTCTTTTTCTAATCCACCGTTAGCGGTAAAAAACTTAAAGCCGTTGCGGTTAAATGGCAAGTGGCTTGCGGTTATCATAACCGAGCCATCGAAAAGATAACCTTCGGTGACGGTTGACATAAACATAGCTGGTGTTGACGCCATGCCGAAATCAGTCACGGAAATGCCTTGCTCTACCATAGCAGAACAAATAGCATCACAAAGCGTTTTGCCTGAAAGTCTGCTGTCTCTACCAACGGCAACGCGCAAATCTTTTTTGCCTGCCTTTTTATAAAGCCAAACGGCAAAGCCACGGCCTATATCTCGGCAAACTTGTTCGGTTAAATTAACGTGTTGGCCTTCAATTCCTTCAAGGGCAACACCACGGATATCGCTTCCATTTTGCAACTTTTTATAATCCATAACAATCTCCTAAACCATAATTTTAGTTCATTTTTATTTTACCATATTAGTTTGTAAATATCAACTTAAAAGCGTTTAAAAAACAAAAAAGGAACTCATTGAATAAGTTCCTTTCCTTATTTTTATTAGTCTTCCATACGGATAACGCCTTTAACTTCAAACACTTCGCTTAGCGTTTTAAGTTTTTCAATCGTCTTTTTAACCAAACTTTCGTTGCAAAGGTGAGTTATAATGATAATTTGCGCACTACCTTCCCCTTCGGCAACTTGCTTAACTTCGCTTATACTAACGTTATGTTTCGCGAATACGCCAGAAATTTTTGAAAGAACGCCAGCTTTATCGGCAACAGAAAGCCTGATATAATATTGAGAAGTGAAATCGTTTGCAAACTTAACTGCTGAATTACCTTTTTGACTATTTTCAAAAGATGCGTAAAAATATTCGCTGTGCTTTGCGGCAAATATAACGTCTGAAACGATTGCACTGCCCGTGGGAAGTGCGCCCGCACCCCTACCGTAAAGCATAATTTCGCCAACTGAATCTCCAACCAAGTGAACTGCGTTAAAACTGTCGTTTACACTTGCAAGCGGATTTTCGTTTTTAACGAACGTTGGGTGAACTCTAACTTCAACACCCTTTTCTGTATCTTTGCCGATACCTAAAAGTTTAAGAGTATATCCCATTTCTTTGCCGTAAGCAATATCTTCTTTATTAACGCCCGTGATACCTTCGCGGTGAACGTTTTCAATACAAATCTTTTTATTGAAAGCCAAGCTTGACAAAATAGAAAGTTTATAAGTTGCGTCAAACCCTTCAACGTCTGCCGTGGGGTTAAACTCAGCATAGCCTAAGCGTTGCGCTTCTTTTAATGCTTCTTCATAAGACGAACCTTCGTTTGCCATTTTGGTTAAAATATAGTTGGTTGTACCGTTTATGATGCCTTTAATAGAAACGATTTTGTTGGCTTGCATGCCTTCTTGCAAAGTTCTAATAATCGGAACACCGCCCACACAACTTGCTTCAAAGAAAAGCCCTGCGTTCATTTTTTTAGCAGCATCTTCAAGTTCGGGCCAATGTTTAGCAAACAATTCCTTGTTGCTTGTGACAACCGTTTTTCCGCTTTTTAACGCTTTGAGCACGAACGTTTTTGCAACGTTTGTTCCACCGATAACTTCAACGACGATATCAACGTTGGGGTTGGTGACAACTTCTTCAATGCTAGAAGCGATTTTGCTCTCTTCAACGCCCAAAGAAAGTGCTCTTTCTTTGTTTAATTCAAGAACGCATTCAACGGTTAAATCAACGCCTTGCGTTTTCTTGAAATATTCTCTTTTTTCGGTGAGTATTTGATACGTACCACCACCTACGACGCCTAAACCTAATATAGCAACGCCTGCTTTTTTCATAACTTCCTCCGTTATTTGTTAAGATCGTAAATATACCTTAAACCGTCGAGTGTTAAAGTTCTATCAACGGTATCAATCAATTTAACTTCTTTAGCGATTATTTCGCCAAGACCACCCGTTGCAACCACTTTTATTTGGTCAACACCGAGTTCTTTTTTAATTTTTTTAATAATGTTTTCAACTAAACCTGCAAAACCAAATATAATGCCCGCTTGCATACAATGTTTAGTGTTTTTGCCGATAACCGATTTTGGAGCGTCAAGTTCAACCATAGGCAGTTGAGCCGTCTTATTAACTAAACCTTCAAGCGAAGTTTTTATACCGGGTGCAATAACCACGCCTAATAGTTCGCATTTTTCGTTTATAATATCAAACGTGGTTGCCGTACCGAAGTCGATTACCACAATCGGTCCACCGTATTTATTGTATGCGGACACGCTATTTACTATGATGTCTGCACCAACTTCACGTGGGTTTTCAGCCTTAATGTTTAAACCCGTTTTGATGCCAGGCCCTATCATAATAGGCGTAATTCCCAAGAAATATTCACACATGTGGCAAATAGTGTAATTAAGCGCAGGGATAACCGACGAAAAAATAATTCCATCAATATCGCTCTTGTTTATTCCACTATCCGATAAAAGACCCACTAAAACCGAGCCGTATTCATCTGCCGTTCTTGAAATTCTTGACGACACGCGGAAAGATGCAACCATCTTTACCCCGTCAAAAACGCCGTATTTAATATTAGTATTACCTAAATCAATAGCTAAAAGCATTTTTACCTACCTTTAAACGCGTTTTTTTCCAACACGTTCACCGTAGCGTGTATTGCAGGAGCAACCAAAAGGTTAACGCCAAGTTCAATCAAAAAATTAACGCCTGCACATATGATAATTAAAAAGTACATTACCCCTACGCCTTCGCCGTCTGCAAGAACGGAAATAGAATCGTGCATAGTGAGTGCGCCGAGAATAAATATCGCCGTGTTAACAACGGGCACGGTTGCAGACGCTAAAAAAGTTGCAACGTATTTATTCTTATTTTTTAATAAGTTATAGACAAGTCCACCTAAAACTCCAGCAACAGTTATTTTAACCGTGCAAGTTAAAAAGGTTAAAATCGGGTGTTGGGTAAACAAAAAATAAGTGAACGCATCAACACCGAACACGCCGAATAAAAAGGTCATTACACCGCTTATCAAACCCAAGATAAGTCCGCCACGCATACCTAACATAAGCGCGCCCAAAACTATTGGGATTAACGTTAAGTTGACGTTGGTTATTACCTTAAATACCGTGCTGAGCAAGTTTAACACAACCAACAAGGTTGTTAAAATTGCAAGGTAAACTAAGTTCTTTGTGTTTAAAAACTTTGTGCTTTTTTCCATAATGCCTCCAATCAAGTTCCGTTAAGGATACCTGTAAGAAAAAATATATTTATCCTTTATTTTTGTCAGTTTTCTAAAAGAATAACCGCATAGGACTTAACTTATTTTAACACAAAAATCTTTTGATAGCAATTAAATAAAGGGTTAATTGGAACATTTTTAACGCTAATTGCTTATATTGATAATAGAAAACTCCGTCAAAACAAAAAATTTCTACATAGGCGGAGGGTTATAAATACTTTGGAGGTACTTTATGAACGGTTTGGATTTATTCGGCGGAAACAACTGCTGTCTTTGGATTTTGATAATTTTACTTATTATCTGCCTTTGCAAGAGCGGTTGCCTTAACGGTTTGTTCAACAGTTGCTACTGTCTGCCTGTGGCTTTGCTTATCATTTGCTGTTTCTGTAAAGGTAATAGTGGATTCTTAGGCGGTTTCGGCGGTTGCGGTTGCAAATAACTCATTCACGCCTAGAATAAAAAATTAAAGAGCGCGCGGTTCACAATGTAACCGCGCGTTTTTCTTATGTTTACGCGTGTGCACATGCCCACTCATGCAGGCACAATTTAAAATTATTTAGTAATTTTTAAAAAATGGTTGAAATGCCTTTTAAATTATGTTATAATTTTCATATAATTTTTTTACAAAAGGAGGAACTCTTATGAGTGACAAATCACAAACTAAGTTCGGCAAACTTGTTGGACTTAAACCTGACACTAGCATTAAGACGGAAATTATCGCTGGTATAACTACCTTCTTTGCTATGTGTTACATCATCTTTGTAAACCCAGACTTCCTTTCTGGCAAGAGTGCGCATCCGGCAATATTTAACGCTGCCTACATTGGTACGATTATTGCTGCCGTTATCGGTACTTTACTATATGCCTTCCTTGCTAAAAAACCTTTTGCTCAAGCATCTGGTATGGGCTTAAATGCGTTCTTCATGGTATCGTTTATGTTCGCTGTTGGCGATCCTTACGTAAATTATGGCGCAGGTTTAGTTATCATACTTATTTCAGGTTTAATCTTCTTACTGCTTTCAGTCACAGGTTTAAGATCTTATATTGCTAAATCTCTTCCTGATTGCTTAAAGAAAAGTATACCTGCAGGTATCGGCTTATTTATTGCGTTCATCGGCTTACAAGGTGCTGGAATTTCAGTTGACGGTGCTACGCTTGTTTGCTTACCCGACTTAAGAAATTGGGCTGTTGCTGGTCCTGTTCTTGCTGCTCTTCTTGGTCTTATTTCTATCGTTATATTTAACAAAGTTGGAACTGGCTGGATGAAGAAAGCATCTATCGTTTTAGGTATTTTGGTTTCTACCGTTCTTTACTATTTATTTACTTGGACTCTTCCAGAGTTTGAACTTGGTCAAATCGGTCAATCCTTCCAAGATTTCGGTCAATATGGTTTCTCCGTATTTAAGCCTGAAAGTTGGAAAGTTGCATTTGACGGCGTCACTTTCGGTTCAATCTTCTCAGTTATTATGCTTATCGTAACTTTCTGCTTAGTAGATATGTTCGATACCATCGGCACTCTTTACGGCACTTGTGCTCAAGCAAACATGCTCGATAAAAACGGTGACCCTGAAGATATTGAAAAATGTATGCTTTGCGACTCTATCGCAACTGCTGCTGGCTCTATGGTTGGTGTTTCAACCGTCACCACTTTCGTTGAATCTGCTTCAGGTGTTGCTGAAGGCGGTAGAACTGGTCTTACCGCATTAACGACCGCTGCTTTATTTGCTATCTGCTTGGTATTATCACCGATTGCAGGTATTATACCTGGCGTTGCAACGGCACCTGCTCTTATCTACGTTGGCTTATTGATGCTCAAAAATTTCAAAGCCGTTGATATGGAAGACTTGTCAAGTGCTCTTCCTGCATTTATAGCTTTGATTGTAATGCCTTTAACGTACTCTATCTCTAACGGTATTGCTCTCGGCGCTATCTCTTACGTTCTTATCCAACTCTTCACTGGTAAGTACAGCAAGAAAGATATTGTTGTCACTGTAATCGCTGTTCTTTTCATCTTGAGATACGTTTTAGTTCCAGCAATGTAATATCAATTAAACAAATCTAACGCCCGTGGAATTTTCCACGGGCGTTTCTTTTTATCTACAAAATAAAAACGTAAAAGCGACTTAAAACAGTTGTAAAAATTTTTTTGATTTGATACAATACAAAGGCAAGATATTTAGGGGTATCGCCAAGCGGTAAGGCAACGGACTCTGACTCCGTCATTTCGTTGGTTCGAATCCATCTACCCCTGCCAAAAAGAAAAGCCCACTTTTATGGGTTTTTTCTTTTTGTGCTCTCTGTAGTAAATATTTGAATCATTGCAGTCATGATAAAGTATTCGTTTTTTGTTAAATAAATAGACTGCAAGGTTCGTATACACAGTATATCGTAGCGTTAGCGTAGATACATCCATCTACCCCTGCCAAATAAAAAAGACCGGACCCCCATACGGCTGATCCGGGTTGGCACGTTGCGCGAGCGTGCCTGTCTTGTTGACACTTATATTATATGCAATAAAAACAAAAAAGTCAACGCTTTTAAGTATTTATTTACATCAACAAACCGAAAAGCATATACATTAACGGTATTGTTGCGATTGATATAACCGTGGTGAGCAACACGCACACGGATGCAAAATCTGCATCACCGCCAAACTTAACCGCAAATAGCGCCGTGCTGGTTGCACAAGGCATTGAGAATAAGAAGAAGCAAACGTATTTAACGACGTTGTTGACGGGCAAAAACGCCACTAAAAGCATTGTTATAATTGACATACCTATAAGTTTAACTGCGCACACCAAATAGGCTAATTTATCCATAAACAACTGCTTAAAGTTTACGTTAGCAAGCCTAATGCCTATAACCGTCATTGAAAGTGGTGTGACGGTGTTGCCAATGGTGTTAAGGCTATTCATAAGTTTTTCAACGCACATATCTAATTGCGAGCCTTGTTCGGCAAGGTTCGCAAGCGGAACTTTAACTAAAACGTAAACGACGAAACCGAGCACGATGCCTATAATAGTGGGGTTAAAAATAATCTTTTTAAGCGATATATTCTTTTTATCTTCAGATGCGATATAGACGCCGAACGTCCAGTTAAACACGTTAAAAATTGCAATAACCACTGCCGTGTAAATTATGGCTTCACTATAACAATCTTTGCCAGCAAAAAGCGATTGAATAAATGGTAATCCCATATAACCGCAGTTGCCGAATATACAGCCATAACGCGCAACTCTCGCCTTTGTGGCACTATCTTTTCCCCGTATAACCAAATAAGAAACACCATACATAATAAGGTGAGCAATTATAGCAACGACCGCAACTATAAGCATATTTAGCCCGATTGTTGAATCATATGGTTTACCTTGAAAACTCATAAAAACCATAACTGGTTGACAGCCGTAAAGCACCAAAGTGGAAAAGGCTTCGCTTGCCTTTTCGGGCAAAAATTTTGCTTTTGCAAGCAAAAAGCCGGGTACGGCTAAAACCACGAGAGTAAGCACGGTAACGAGAACGTTGAGTGAATCTATTTCCATAAGTAAAACTTTCCCTTTTATTTCTTTTTTGCTTGCAAATGTGCGTTAAACGCATTTAGATATTCTTCTTCACATTCAACAAGCGTATAATTTTTATCAAAAATACATTTAACAAGTTGTTTTTCGTTTTCAATATCGTCAGGCACGTTAATCCCTGCAGTTATAGGCTGGTCGTCGTGATGATAATCTGTTCCAGAAAGGCAAAGTAGTCCGTTTGACTTGCAAAACTCCCTTGCTAAATCGTTATTATTTTGATGGTGATAATGTCCGTTAAAGGACTCTGCGCCGTGCATAAACTCAGGCAATCCCGCCGTAACCCCCGTTCTGAAAGGGTGCGTTTGATACATTAAAAATCCGTTTTCTTTAGCGAGTGCAAAAAGGTCTTGTTGAGCATACAAAAAAAGCGGAACGTTATCGTATAAAAACTGACGGTCAAACCCCAAGAGCATATATTCCGTTCTTGTGGGTAAACATCTAATTTCTGAACCCAAAAAGGTTTTTAATCCGAAACTTTTTGCAACCTTTTCAAAATCGTCGTAAACCTTAAAGAAATAATCAAGTTTCTCTTTATGGCTTGCGCCAGGATAAGTCATATAATAATTCATATCGTAATGCGTGGTTGCAACTATCGCTTTATAACCTAATTCAGCATATTTTTTAACCGCCAACAAGTTGTCACCGTTCGCGCAATTACTACCGCCATGCGGGTGATAATGCATTTCAATTTTCATAAAAATCTTTTCAACTCCTTAAACTGCTCGTATTCTAACCCTGAGTTAACTGCAAGTAAAAGCGCAGAAGTGTCAAAACGCGCGTCGTGAAAGCCACAATTTGCACCGAAAACTTTTTGCGCCACGCTTAGTATTCTTTGATTGGTTATCCCTAAAAAAGAACAAAGTTCGTTTAGTTTTGGATATTTATACCCTTTGCCCACCGCCTTTTTAATTTGGCATAAAGGCGTTGAATTTTTCATAGAGCAAAACTCGGCGTTCGTCTTAAACGTTCTATTTAAGCGTTCAAACTCGGCACGCATAAACATAACGTCAAAAGATACGTTATGCGCAACAACCACGTCTGCCCGATTAAAATCTTTTTCTATAACGTCTATAAAACTTTCAAAACGCTTTCCGCCAGACAAAACGTCAAGCCGTGACTTAGAAAAGCCGTGAACTGCATACGCGCCTTGTTCAACAAAATCTACGCTAAAAAATAAATTGCGGGAAGACAATTTATCGCCCTCTTGCATCACGTAAGAAAGTTGACATATTTGACCGGGTTTTAACCCCGAAGTTTCAGTATCAAAAAATAAAATCATTAGTTAAAAGTAAGGGGTAAAATTCAACATTTTACCCCGTTTAATTATTCATTTTTACGCTTCTAATAAGTCAGCGTATCTATCCTCGTATTTTACAACCGTTCCATTTTTGCCGTAAACGTGTTGGTCTTGTAAGTCGTTTACAATCTTGCCGTATTCTTTGTTCACCAAAGCGTTTACCCAACCACTTGCTATTTGATATAGATAAGAGTTGGTGTCTTTCCAATCGTCCCAACCTTTAAGAATTTCACCAAGTTCTTCTTCCCAAGTCGTTTTAGTTTTTTGAGAGAAGGCGTCGAGATAATCTTCAAGTTCAGGATAATTATAATTTTTATCGAACACTTGTGAATAGAACATAATGTGATAACCGAAGTCGGTTGCAACCATTATATAACTGTTGTTGCCCATAGGTGAAACAACGGGACCGTCTTTTTCTTTAATACCAAGAATTTCTCTTGCAGCGGCAGCAAATTCTTTAACGTATTTTTCAGTTCTGCCTGCGCTTGCATCAGCTTTAGGTTCAGACGAATAACCTTTATAAGTGTTAAGTGAGCCGTCGTCAGTAGAGAAAGCGAACAACAAATCGTTAATTTTTTCTTCGTAATCATCAACAACGTTATTTGCTTCAACCTTTTTGTAAACTGATTTGTTATCACTTGCAACCTTAGGTTGTGGTGCACCGTATAAATAAATTTCCATCATTTCGATAAATTCGTCAAGAGTAAATTCTTCAACGTAAGGCACGCCGTATCTTGCAGAATAATCGTCATTATCTTTTTCCGATGCATTGAGATGTTTAACTATGCCTTGGAAAGGTAAACTATTGCCGTTTTTAACGAAAGTGTAATCCCCCGTAAAGCACATAGTTTCCATATCGAAATCATAACCGCTCGTAAGCCACGTTGAACGCAAATCTTTAACGGTGATATCTTTAAATATCTCGTTGCGCTTTTCAATTTGTTCACCTGTGGTTGCATTTGGGTTTTCACCGTTCCACTTGGTAAGAGCATCAGTCATTTCCGTGCTTGCGCCGAGCAATAAGTTATAAACGTATCCGTAAGTGTTTTCTTGATTGCAAACTAAAATTGGGTCGCCAGCAGTTGCAGAAGAAAGTTTCGTTGCAAACTCGGATGCCGTCATTTTAGATTGTTCTTCATACTTATTAACGTATTCTTGTTCTAAAACTTCAAAAGATAATTGAGATTTAGCGTAAGTGGTAATGCACTTTTCAAACTTTTCTAAAAGCAACGCTTCTTTATAGGTTTTAAGAGTTTGTTCGTAATAAGTGGTGCTAGTGAGTTCACCGTTATAATTTTTCCCTAAAAGTTCGTTTGCTTCTAAAACTTCAATAACTCTGTTATATGCTTTACGGCGCTCTGACGAACTATTTTTGTCAAGCCTTTTTGTTAAATAAGCTTGCTTTTGAGCGCTGGTAAGTTCTTTTTCTTCTTTTTTAGCACCGGTGGGAACTGCCCTAACGGTATCGCTCACCGTGTCGTTAGCCTCTTCTTCTTTATCTTCAAGATAATTATCAATAAAATCGTTCATATCTTTTAATGCAGAATATTCGGCGTCTAAAATTTCGTTTTCTTCAGCGTCAACCGTTCCATTAGTAAGATATCTATCTATATCCCACGCTTCTTTAGAAGAGTCAACGATATTTCCGTAATAAATGCTTTCAGTATCGGTGGTGTTAAATTCTAAAATAGCGTTTTGAACGTAAACCCTATTAGAAATCAAACTGTTTACGATATCTTTAATAACCTTATCACGCGAAGTGCCTTGATATTCTTGATAATAGCCGTAATTCATATACGCCATCACGATATCTTTTTTATAAATCTTTTCGGTTTCAGGAACTTGGTCTGAAATCTTAATGGTTGCAACAACTTGGTTCATATCCCTAACGTTATCAACCGTGATTAGATTACAACCGCCCAAAAAAGTCACTGAGAGTAAAAGTGACATAACTAAGCATGCAATCGATTTGAAAAATCTTCTCATATATAATCTCCCATTATTAGACATAATAATTTACTATACCCATTTAGTATATACTATACTAAAGAAAATTGCAATTAAATTTTTCTTTTTTTGAAATTTTTGTTTTTGTTTTTTAGTTAAAACGCCATTATTTTTAGGTTGCGCTCACCAAAAAGGCGCGCATAACAGCAAGCATTGCCGAATTA
Source organism: Clostridiales bacterium (assembly GCA_015055725.1). Taxonomy (GTDB): domain Bacteria; phylum Bacillota; class Clostridia; order Christensenellales; family Borkfalkiaceae; genus UBA1259. The sequence continues at coordinate 12,664 of SVHO01000004.1, forward strand.
TCGCGTTCGGTACGGGTAAATTCAAGTGACGGGGCTGTCACCATTGATATATTCACGCCCCCGTTAAACTCGTCTATGGCTCGGCGAACGTTTTCTTTACCAAACACGTTAAAATCAGAAAAGACAAGGTTTGTTTGGTCTTTTTTAACGTTAATTTCCTTAACCCCTAACTTCATAGCGAGCATTTTAACAACGGCTATATTTATAAGGTTATCAACTTCTTCGGGGATAATTCCGTAAGTTTCGCGCATTGCAGTGCGGAATTCGCTTTCTGCTTCGAGTGAATTTATTTCAGCAATTTCTTTATATGAATCCATACGCGAAACGCTTGCTTCAATATAATTATCGGGAATAAAGGCGGAAACTCTAACGTCAAGTTCGGGCACGATTTCTTCTTTGCCTGAAATTTCTTCACGCAAAAGTTTTGAATAAAGTTCATAACCGATTTTATCCATATGCCCGTGTTGTTCAGCACCCAAAATATTGCCCGCACCCCTAATTTCAAGGTCACGCATAGCAATCTTAATTCCGCTTCCCATTTCGGTAAACTCAATTATCGCATTAAGCCTTTCAAAAGCCGTTTCGGAAAGAATTTTTTCTCGCTTAAAAGTAAAATAAGCATATGCTAAGCGGTCGCTTCTTCCCACCCTGCCTTTTAATTGATAAAGTGTTGAAAGTCCAAGTTTATCCGCGTCTATAACGATAAGCGTGTTGGCTTTTGGAAGGTCAATTCCGTTTTCAATAATAGTGGTTGAAATTAAAACGTCACTTTCCCCACGATAAAAACCCATAACGTTATTTTCCATAACGCGCTCCTCCATTTGCCCGTGCACGACGGTGAGTTTAAGTTGTGGCATAAGTGCTTTAATTTTATCGGCAAAAGAAAATATGCTGTCAACTCGATTATATAGAATAAATGCTTGTCCACCACGATTAATTTCTCTGGTGACCGCGTCTTTAATAAGGGTTGGAGTTTCTTCGGTGACGTAAGTTTGAACGGGCAAACGTTTTTTAGGCGGAGTGTTTATAGTGCTTATTGACCTTATGCCTGAAAGTGACATATGCAAAGTTCTCGGTATAGGCGTTGCGGTTAAAGTTAAAGTGTCAACGTTGGTTTTAAGCAGTTTGATTTTTTCTTTATGCTCAACCCCAAACCTTTGTTCTTCGTCAAGCACCAAAAGCCCCAAGTCCTTAAACTCAACGTCTTTACTGAGCAACCTATGAGTTCCTATAACGAAATCTATTTTTCCGTCTTTAACGTCTTGAATTATTTGTTTTTGTTGTTTTTGCGTTTTAAAACGGTTTAAGCACGCGATTTTTATTCCAAAATCCTTAAACCTTTCAATCGCAGTATTATAATGTTGTTCGGTTAAAATTGTGGTAGGTGCAAGCATAACCGCTTGTTTACCGCCAACGATAGCGCGGAAAACCGCACGGAAAGCAACTTCGGTTTTGCCAAACCCAACGTCGCCACACACAAGCCTATCCATAACCCTGCCAGACGTCATATCCCCTTTAATATCTTGGTTTGCTTGGGCTTGGTCAGGGGTGTCTTCAAACGGGAAAGACGATTCAAACACCTTTTCAAGTTCTGGGTCAAAAGTAAACTTAAAGCCTTTAAGTTCATCTCTTTCTTGATAGAGTTTCTTTAAGTCGAAACTCATTTTACGTATACTTTCACGAACGTTTTTCTTTATCCTTTCAAAATCTTTTCCACCAATCTTTGAAAGGCGCGGTTTTTTATCACCACCAAGATAACGCGTCAATATATCCATTTGTTCAACGGGAACGTATAGAATATCTCCACCCGAATATTCAACTGCAACGTAATCTTTCGTGCCTTCGCTCGTTGATATTTTTTTATTGCCTAAAACACGCCCTATACCGTGCGTTTCGTGAACGCAATAATCACCAACTTCGGGCGCGGTGAAAAATCCTTTCTTTTTACTCTTTAATCTCTTTACCGAAGCAGGCTTAGCAAAAAGATTTCCACTGCCGATAACGACAGTTTTTTCCTCGTGAAATATAAATCCGCGCGATAATTTTTGGCTAACGACGTCAACGCCGATATTTTGCCCGCCGTCAAGCGTTGACGCAATGCCTTTGCCTGAAAGTTCAAAGCAAAAGTTTTCCGCACGTTTTTTATCACCCGTGCAAACGGTTATAGAATAACCGCCCTTTAACCAATTATCTATATCGGTAAAAACTTCTTTAAAATCTAACTGGTAATCCGCAACCCCACTGACCGAAGGATTGATAATTTTTAACGGATTAAAAAACGGAATAGCAGTTGACAATGCTTGCATTGCAACTAATCTATATTTTTTAAGTTTTTCAGTTAACTCTTCAATCGTGATAAAGTTTTTTTGCGCAAAAGAAAACACTTCGCCTGCTTGATATAAAGACTTAAATCTTTCAGTAAATTCAGTTTGGTTTAAAATTGCAAGTTCGTTTACGCGCCTTGCCTCGTCTATAACGATAACGGTGTTATCGGGAAGATAATTAAACACACTCCCACAGTTTAACGAAAGCACGGACAACGCGCTTAATTGGTCGCCGTCTTTATTTTCTATCGCGCTTTCTAAATCTCCTGCAATAACCTTTAATCTAACAACGGCTTCCTTTTCCGCTTTTTTTAATTCGTTTTTAACTTGCGTTCTAAACAAAGAAAAATCGTCGCCTAAAAAAGTGAATTCTTGCGCTTGTAAAATTTGAACGCTATCTTTAAAGCCAAGGTTATCCCTGCTTTCAACGTCATAACTCTTTATGCTCTCAATCGTGTCGCCGAAAAAATCTATTCTAACGGGGTTTTCAGAGTTAATAGGATAAACGTCTAAAATATCCCCACGGAGCGCGAAAGTTCCGTGAGAACTAACGCTTTCAACTCTTGAATAACCCACTTCAACCAAACGCCTAACGACTTGCTCTTCTTCTATTTCCATGTTTTTTGCAAGAACTATTTTATCAATGCTCTTAGGTGCCGTTTGCATAAGCGTTTCAGCAGTTGTGATTATAACGTCTGCATCGCTTGCCTTTGATAATGCGGTTATTCTTGCATAAGTGTTATCTTTAGAAAACGCCCTGCTGGACAACAAAATTTCGTCTTTTGCAGGAATATAAACTGCCTTTTTGTTTGAAAGTTCGCTAATTTGCTCTAACGCACAGCGAGCGGTTATGGCGTCTTTTACAATATATAAAACCTTTTCGTCAAGTGACGAAACCATATAATTTTTAAACGCATCAGTCACGCCGAAAACCGCCGAAGGAATACCTTGGCGGACGTTTTCAATAAATTCTTTGACCGAATTATCACCCTTTTTAAGTTGTAAAATTTTATCAAGCATAATTTACCAAACGGGTAAAAATTTATTGTTTACGCTTTTCCGTTATACTTTTGCATAACTTCTTGAATGCCTTTTCCAGATGCAAAATCATAACCTGCTAAACAAGCAACGGTGGTCACTTTATCAAACAAGGGCTTTTCTTGTTCGGGAATACCTGAAAGAACGTAATTTATCAAAGGAATTTTAGTTTGTTCTTCTGGCTTAAAACCAATCCTAATACGCGCAAAGTTGGTTGAGTTTATTTCTTGAACGATATTGCGCATGCCGTTATGCGTGCCGGCTGAACCGTTTTCCCTAATTCTAACGAAACCTTTAACAAGGTCGTAATCGTCGTAAATAACCACCAAATCACTTTGTGGGATTTTATAAAATGCCATAAGTTCCCTAACGCTTTCACCACTTAAATTCATATACGTTAAAGGCTTTGCAAGGATAATTTTTTCGGTGCCTATCCTTCCTTCTGCAATCATTGCACGGCATTTAGTTTTTGCAAATTCCACGCCCATTTTTTGCGCGATTTTATCCACGCTCATAAACCCTAAATTGTGAAAGGTGTTTTGATATTTATCATCAGGATTGCCTAAACCGACGATTAATTTCATAATTTATCTCCACTAAAAAAGCCGTTTTAACAAACGGCTTTCTTTTGCATTTTCTATTAGTCTTCGTAAATCGCCGAGAGCGAAGTATCCGAATAAATAGTAGTGATTGCTTTTGCAACTAATTTTGCCACGGATAAAACTTTAATCTTGGGATTATTTCTAACGTTTTCGGGCAAGTTAATAGTGTCAAGAACTACGATTTCTTTTATAGGTGATGCAATAAGTCTTTCCATCGCAGGACCGCTTAAAACACCGTGAGTGCAACAAGCGTAAACTTCTTTAGCACCGTTTTTAACGAGCGCTTCAGCACCTTGACAAATCGTGCCGGCGGTGTCAATCATATCGTCAACCATTATGCAAGATTTACCTGAAACGTCACCGATAACGTTCATAACTTCAATTGCGTTTGCTTTGGGGCGACGCTTGTCCACGATAGCGAGTGAAGCGTTAACGCGTGAAGCAAAGTTTCTTGCTCTGCCAACGCTACCAACGTCTGGCGAAACGACAACCCAATCTTCGTTCATCTTATTCTTGAAGTATCTTGCAAGAATAGGTGCGCCGTAAAGATGGTCAACTGGAATATCAAAAAATCCTTGGATTTGTGCTGCGTGAAGGTCCATAGTGAGAACTCTATCTGCACCTGCACTAGTTAAGATATCCGCAACGAGTTTAGCGGTAATCGGGTCTCTGGGGCGCGCTTTTCTATCTTGCCTTGCATAGCCGAAGTAAGGCATAACTGCAGTTATTCTACCTGCCGAAGCCCTTTTACAAGCATCAATCATTATGAGAAGTTCCATAAGATTGTCGTTTACGGGAATTGAAGTAGATTGAATAATAAATACGTCTCTTCCGCGAACGGTTTGGGGAAGGGTGATATTTATCTCACCGTCAGAGAACTTTCCAACTTCCGCATTAGAAAGTGGAATCTTAAGTTCGTTTGCAACTGCTTCCGCTAAGGGCCTGTTTGAATTACCAGCGATAATTTCAATGGTGTTGCCGTGTGTAATCATTTTATTTTTTCTCCTAATGTAACTTTATGTACATATAGTACGATTATATTTTATACTTATTCTTTTGTTTAGTCAAGGCTTTTTCGCTTTCTCTTGTCTTTAAAATAATTTTTTATTAGGTTTGCACAAATTTCTTGCTCAATCCCCCCAACGAATTCGCAAACGTGATTTAGCCCACTATCAGAAAGAACGGGGAACTTGCTTTGTGCACAACCGCTTTTTGTTTCATACGCGCCAAAATAAACCTTTTTAATTCTTGCGTTTGCTATTGCTCCTGCACACATAGCGCACGGCTCAACCGTCACGTATAATTCCGCTCCGTCAAGTCTCCAACTCTTTAACTTTTTACACGCCTTGTTTATAGCTAAAATTTCGGCGTGTGCAGTTGCTAATTGGGTTTTTTCCATTAAGTTATGCGCGCGCGCAACGATTTTTCCGTCAAGCACGATAACTGCACCGATAGGCACTTCGTCACAAATTAGTGCTTTTTGCGCTTGCTTTATTGCGCATTTCATAAATTTTTTTTCCATTTGTTAAAAACTCCGTTATGCAGTTTACAACTCGTTTGTTTTTTTCGTATATTTCTTTAACGCACTCTTTACCTAAGGGGTGCAAAAGTTCATCGCTTCCGACTTCTATCGTTAATGCGGGGATTTTTAACTTTTCAACGCACCAATCTTTATATCCACCACAAGAGTTTGGCGTTGATTTTATTTTATAGCCCGTAGTTTTCGCAAGCGCGTTAGCGAGCATTTCATCACGCATACGCCTTTTCCCCCTTTGGTGAAATTCCCAATAAATTTCTTCTCCCTTAGAGTGATAACTTATAGTTGCGCTCGGCTTAATTTTTAAGGTAAACTCTTTTAGTGCAAGGCTTTCAGGTTCGGAAAACGGTTTTTCGCCAATAAAATTTTCGTCCCCTTGTATTTTAACGTTTTTTTCACCAAGCCCCCAACGCGCGTCAAAATTAACGTTTAGGTCAACGCCCCTTCCGTTTGCCTTATAAAGTGGTTTTTCGTTTAACGCGATAAACACACCGTCAGGATTAGTCATAGGCAAAAAATATACGCTACCCACCCTGCCGTTTTTTATAAAATCTTTAATTTGCTTTAGTGCAAGAAAAGAAGTCACGTGCTCTCGCGCGTGAATTGAATATTGAATTATAACTACAGGGTTTTTAGTTTTTTCAACTTTAAAATAATAAATAGGTTTTTTAAGTAGGCTATATCCTATAACACCTTTTTCACCCTTAAACTGCGCGTAAAAACTTTCAATTTTATCAAATATGCTCATACGTTTATTGTATGATTTATTTGTGATACGCGCTACCGCCGTTTATTGAAAACGCCCTATAAATTTGTTCAGTTAGCATAAGCCTAAAAAGTGTGTGTGGAAAGGTCATATCCGAAAAAGATAACAGTTGATTAGCCGTTTTTTTAATCTTTTCGTCAAGTCCGTAAGACCCACCTATAACGAAGGTAATTACGCTTTGCCCTTTATCACTTAAATCTTTAATGGTTTTAGCAAGGCTTTCACTCGAAGTCTTTTTGCCTTCAATGGCCATAGCAAAAACGTGTCCTTTTAAGTGTGGCAAAATGCGTTCGGCTTCTTTTTCTTTTATAGCGCAAATTAAAGCGTCGTCCGCCTTTTGATAATTTTCTTCGGCAATTTCTATAATCTTAAATTCACAATAGCGTGAAAGCCTTTTCGCATATTCACTTATGCCGTCTTGAAAGTATTTTTCCTTAACTTTTCCAACCGCAACTACGTTTACTTTTATCATATTAACCACCTATAAAAAGCGAACCGATAATCAACGCAAGGCACGCCCCTAAACCAAGAACTCCGTAAGGAAAATAAAAGGCTTTAACGCTTTCGCCACTATTTTTCGCACCTTGCTTCTTAAGCGTAAAAATTATAAACGCAACCGCTATTAAAAGTGCGATACATCCCACCGCGATAATCAAAGGATTAGAAAGGTTTATCTTAATCTTTAAGTATTCAAAAAGTATAATGATAAAATTATTCAAAAAATGCGCTATAATGCACGGGATTACGCTTTTTGAAATTATTGCCAAAACGCACAAGAGCGCACCAAAAATAAATTGATAAACAAATTGCGTTGCCGTTGCGTGATAAAGTGCAAAGCACAAAGCAACCGTTATAACTGCCGTGATAGGCTTAGCCTTTTTTAGAGAACTTAAAAGCAACGAACGGAAAAAGATTTCTTCAAAAACTGCCGGCAACACTGCTATGAAAAAACTAAACGCTATAAACTTTAACGGCGTGTCTATAACGTAATTTGCGCCGTTGTTTACGTTTGCCCCTAACAAAACTAAAAGATTTGCAACAAGTTGGTTTAAAAATCCTAAGCCGAAAAGCATACCCCCGCATAATAAGATTGCAATTATTAAATATTGCCACTTAAAAACATTGAGATTAAAAACAGGTTTTTCAATTTGATTTTTATCGCTTATCGCCTTAACTAAAATGACGATTGCCATTGCTATAATAGAAAAAGTTGACCCCACTAAAACGTATGCCGTTGAGTTTTTCAAAAACAAAACGTCAACTAAGGGGCTTAAAAATAAAATGATAAATAAATATATAACTATCATTGCCGAAAAGGCAAGTCCGCCGTTTTTTTGGTTAAGCGGGAATTTTTCTTCTCTATTCATCTATATTTCCTTTTTAATCAACTAAATAAAAGGTGCAAGTTGAAAGTTTTTTCCTTTTTAATTTATAACTTTTTCCACTTTCTAAAACGTATGAAAATCCGTCTTGATACAAGCACTTATCGCAAGTTGAATTTAAGTGCGCTTTAAGTGGACAATGCCTAAGCGTCATAACGGGAAAAGGCGTTTTTTCAATAACGCCACTTTCTGCAGATATAATTTTTTTGCCCGAATATTCACTTGCGCTAACTGAGTTATATACGTTAAGTCCACCGCCTATAACTTTAACGTTAGGCAATAAAAGCGCGTAATAATTGTTTGCAACGACGCTTATTCCAGATTTAGTTATTACGTCTTGTAATAGCAAAATATCTTCTTTTAATGCAAAATTTGGTGTGTCTAAATATGCGCACTTGTTAAGTTTTTTGCATTTATCAATAAATTCTAAAAGGTTTTTAAGATTATATTGTTCGGGGGAATATATAACGTTTTTCGCACTAAATTCTTGGTCTAACTCATACACGAAATTAAAGTCAGAAAAAGCGTCTACTTTTAAATTAGTTAACGCTTTTACGGGCGTTAAATTTTTGCGATATTTTTCGGTTAGCGCGCAGTAAATTTTATCAAAAACTTTACGCCTAAATGCATTTAACGCCGATTTAGCCATAAAAACGTTGCCTAACTTTTCAAAAGTTAAGTGGGCAAAAAACAACTCGCTTTTAGCAAAAGTTTGTTTAAAATCTTGTTCGGTTAAAGGTTGGTTTTTTGCAGGTGATAAAAGGTCACCAAAAATTTCAATTTTTTCTCCGTCAACGTTTAAGGTTGCTTTAACCTTTTGGTTTTCAACTGCAAAGATTGAAATTTCTAAATTTCTTTTTCTCGTATACGTTAAAATCTCATTTTCACGCTTAGCATCAATTATTAAGTTAAGTTTATCCCCAACTGATAACTCGTGCGTGGTGGTTAGTTGATATCCATTATCAATTTTTTTCAAATCAAAAGCAGTTAAAGTGAGTTTTTCGCCCTTACCGTCAAACACTTTAAAGGTGGATTTTGGTGACAACTCTCTATTTGAAGAAAAATACACTTGATTAAAATTTTTACCTTTAACAACTTTTTTAACGTTTCCGATAAAAATTCCAACGTGGTTTTGAATTTCTGAAATTATTTTGCCGTTCCCATCAAAATAACCTGCGGTATATCCGCGGTTAAAGGCTAATTTAAGATTTTCTTGATTGGGGTTTTTTCCGTCTAAAACTTTTCTATATTCCGCCGTCACAGCGCCAACGTAATAAGGTCTTCTTGCCCGACCTTCGATTTTAATCGCGTTAACGCCTGCCTTTTTAAGTTGATTAAGCCTATCTGATAAATTAAATTCCTTAGCACTTAAAAGATATCCTTTTTTAAGCGTTTTACCACCTTTAACGAGCGAATAAGGTAGCCTGCAAAGTTGCTTGCACTTGCCCCTGTTTCCACTTGCGTTTTGGTAATAAGAACTCATATAGCAATTACCCGAAAAAGATACGCAAAGCGCACCTTGGGCAAAATATTCAATCTCAACGTTAGAATTCTTTTTAATGCGTTCTATTTCGTTAAGTGGCGTTTCCCTTGCCAAAACCACACGTGAAAACCCGTATTTTTCAACGGCTTTAACTCCTTCTAAATTATGCAATCCCATTTGAGTGCTTGCATGTAATTCAATTTCGGGATAGTTTTCCGAAATGATTTTTGCAAGCCCTAAATCTTGAACTATAAAAGCATCAACGCCCAAGTTATAAGCCTTAATTAAAGTATCCACCGCAGACTGCAATTCACTATCTGAAAAAAGTATATTTATAGCCAAATGGACTTTAACGCCAAAAAGGTGCGCAAAGTCCACTGCATCAATTAAATTTTCAATGGTAAAGCCGTCTATATTATTGCGCGCATTAAAATCGTTTATTCCCAAATAAACTTCGTCTGCGCCGTGATAAACGGCCACCTTTAAACTTTCAAAATTGCCCGCAGGCGCTAAAATCTTCATTAAAAACCTTTGTTTATTCTAACCCTTTGGCTTTTCTTTTTAGTCTTGTTTCGGTGTCAAGCGTTTTCTTTCTAATTCTAACGTTTTTCGGTGTCACTTCAAGCATTTCGTCGTCGTTAATAAATTCCATCGCTTCTTCTAAACTCATAAGTTTTGGGGTTTCTAAACGAAGCGCGTCGTCACTACCCGATGCGCGCGTGTTAGTTAAATGCTTTTTCTTGCAAACGTTAACGCTTATATCTTCGTTCTTAGGTGAAACGCCAACGACCATACCTTCATAAACTTGCGTGCCTGCGCCGATAAAGAGTTGTCCCCTACCTTGCGCGTTAAAAAGTCCGTAAGTGACCGCTTCGCCCGTTTCAAACGCAACCAAAGAACCCGTAGTTCTTCTTTCAATTTCGCCCTTAAATTCTTCATAGCCGTAGAATAAGGTGTTAAACACGCCTTCACCACGCGTTTCAGTTAAAAATTGACTTTTATAACCAAACAATCCCCTTGCAGGAACTTTAAATTCTAAACGGATACGGCTTCCGATATTTTCCATTTGTAAAAGTTCGCCCTTTCTAACGCCCATGCTCGAGAAAACGCTTCCCGTTTTATCTTCAGGCACGTCAACGACAAGCCTTTCCATAGGTTCTAAAATTGTGTCGCCATCTTTTTTATACATAACTTTTGGCGCGCCCACTTGGAATTCATAACCTGCTCTACGCATTGTTTCAATGAGGATTGAAAGATGCATTTCACCCCTACCACACACTCTATAAGAATCTGCAGAATCAGTTTCTTCAACTCTTAAAGAAACGTCTTTAAGCATTTCCTTAAATAACCTATCACGCAAATGGCGAGTGGTGACGAATTTTCCTTCCTTACCTGCAAACGGGCTGTCGTTTACCGAAAACAACATTTCAACCGTAGGCTCTGAAATTTTAACGAAAGGCACGGGTTCAACGAGTGAAGGTGAACAAATCGTGTCGCCAATAGATATGTTTTCAAGCCCACTAACGCAAACGATATCGCCTGCTTTTGCTTGCTCGGTGGCAACTCTATTTAAGCCTTCAATTTGATAAATGCTAATTAGTTTACCTTTAACTTCTTTACCCGACACGTTATAATTGCACGTTTGAACTTCTTGATTTACTGCAATCGAGCCACGCTCAATTCTGCCTATACCAATTCTACCCACGTATTCGTTATAGTCGATAGATGAAACTAACATTTGGAAAGGACCGCAGTCGTCAACTTCTTGCGGTTCAAAATGATTTATAATGGCGTCGAATAAAGGCGTTAAATCCGTTCCTTGAACGTTGCAATCGGTGCTTGCCGTGCCCGCTCTACCCGAACAGAAAATTATTGGGCTATCAATTTGGTCGTCATTAGCGTTAAGGTCGAAAAGCAACTCTAAAATTTCATCTTGCACTTCTGAAAGCCTTGCATCAGGACGGTCAATTTTATTCACCACAATTATAAGTTTATGGTTTAATTCAAGTGCTTTTTGCATAACGAAACGCGTTTGAGGCATAGGTCCTTCACACGCGTCAACAAGCACTAAAACACCGTTTACCATTTTAAGCACGCGTTCAACTTCTCCACCGAAGTCTGCGTGTCCAGGGGTATCAACTATATTTATTTTTACGCCGTTATAAAAAGCAGAAGTGTTTTTTGCAAGTATAGTTATGCCACGTTCTCTTTCAATATCGCCCGAGTCCATAACTCTATCCATAACGTCTTGATTATCGCGGAATATTCCGCCTTGCTTTAACATTTCGTTAACGAGCGTTGTTTTGCCGTGGTCTACGTGCGCGATTATAGCAACGTTTCTTACGTCTGTTCTCTTCAAAATTCTGTCCGTCCTTTTTTTTATTTCAATTTTCCACTTATCCATTAAGCGCGTGCATTAACGCTATAAGCGTTTTTGCATCTTTAATCTCTCCGCGCTCTATCATATCTTTAATTTTATTTTTATCAATCCAAACGGCGTCCAAAAACTCGTCTTCATCAAGGTGCGCCTTAGTTTTTTCTATTTCAACCGCTTTATAAATTCTAATAACTTCGTTCGTGTAAGCAGGGGTTGGATACACGTCGAAAAGTTTTTCAACTCTTTTTGCTTTTACCCCGCCTTCTTCTTCAAGTTCGCGAATAGCAGTTTGTTCAGGGTCTTCCCCAGCGTTAAGTTTACCGGCAGGGATTTCATATAAATCTTGCCCGTAAGGATAGCGAAACTGTTTGACGAGCAAAATCTTGCCGTCTTTTTCGCACAAGATTGCGCTTCCGCCGCTGTGCTCAACGAACTCTCTAATCCCGCCTTTACCGTTTGGCAACATAACTTCGTCTTTTCTTAGATTTAGAATTTTCCCTTTATAAATAAAATTCTTTTTAAGTGTTTTTTCACGAAAGTCCATTAAAAACGTCCTTTATAAGTTTAGAAATTTTATTAACGCGCCCAAAAAAGATAAAGGGCTTAGATTTAACCATATATTTATACGCAACGTAAGCGTAAGTAATGGCGTCTTTATCTTCGCTTGTGATAACGTTGGCAAGCATATCGATAATTAAAATTATTTCCTCTTTAACGTCTTCTTTTAACTTGCTCGCTTTAATTTTTTGCTTGTCAACAAGTAAAAGTTCTTTAATATTTTTAACCGACGCGCCGTAAGATTTCTTTAAAAGTTCCCTTTCGCGCTGTTCTGTTTGTTCTCTTTCTTCTTTTTCACGCGCACGGCGTTCTTCTTCCTCGGTAAGCGCTTCAACAGGGTCTTGAAGTTTGCCTTCTATCACGCTATCCATAAGAATTTTAACCGAATTTTTAAATGGCTTAATCATAGCGTTGATAAACGCGTCGTACGAAGATGAACAACTGCCGTCAACGAAGAAATATTTATTCAAAAAGTCGTTAAGGTTTATGCGCTTAGCGTCAATATCTACCAAAACGTTAAAAATAAACGCCAATAATTCGCGCGAATTAGGTGGCATAACGAACTCACCTTTATCGCTCGATAAATGTTGGCTTTTAACTAAATATTTTTTTTGCGCGCCGAAATAATCAAAATCAGTTAAACAGTTTTGAAAAAGCGCAAGCAAGGTGTCAGAACTCGCTATTGCTTTTAAAAGGTTAGCAAGTTTAACGTCTGCTAAAATATATTTGCTGTCAATAAATTCATCACAACGCTCTAAAAAAAGTTGCAATTGTTCACGTTTATCCATTTTTTCTCCCCACGTATCAAGAATTTTTTATGTATTCAACAAGGTTTTTATCAACCTTTTTATAAGCCTTAAAAGGTCTTAAAAGTATCATTTTGTAAACCCAAGCCCTTTCGCCTTTTTGGAACCTTTCTAATTTTGCCTTAAAGAACTTGCGTTTTGTGCAAGTTAAGTTCGTTTTGCCTAAGAAATTATATTTATTAAGAAGATTTTTGCTGTAATTTAGGTCGGCAAAAGGAATAAGTCTATTATATTCTTTAGCGCAAATATTTGTAAAAATTAAATGTGGTTCACATTCCTTTACAGTCCCCGTTTGCCTATCAATTTTAATACAAAGGTTTTTCCACTTAAATCCTTCTTTATCAAAATCAATTTTAATAAGCACGCCTTTTTCCGTGTTTTTTTGCGAGCGTTGATAATCGGTGTCAAATATAAAGTTGCCCAAAGAATAGAAAACCACTTTATTGCCAAAGGTTTCATAATTTTGTGTGACGTGTGGGTGATGCCCAACAACCACGTCCGCACCGAATTTTAAATATTTTTTATACTTTTCTCTTGCGTATGGCAACGGTATTTGTGAAAATTCTTCGCCACCGTGAACAACAACCGCGCAATAATCACACTCTTGTTTTAATTTTTCTATAATCGCTTTAATGCGCTTAAAATCTGCCCAACTAAAACACCCTGCATTATTTTCATCGGATAAAACCGACAATTCTGATGCAAGCGAAACTATGCCAACCTTCACCCCGTCTTTTTCAAGCACTAACGGTTTTGACGCTTGCTTAACGTTTAATCCTGCACCAATAGTTTGAGCACCACTTTCAGTTGCGTATCTTATGGTCTCTTTAAGACCTTCTTCCCCACAATCCATAGAGTGATTGTTTGCAAGATTCCAAACGTTTCCGTTTATTTTTTTAAGCGTTTCAACAATTCTTGGGTGGCTAACGTGCACTAAATCTTGCACAGCGGACGTGGGTTTTAAAGTCACAGGCGCTTCAACGTTTGCCACGGTATAATTAGAATTACTCAAAAATTCAATTATTTTATCAGATAAAAGATTTTGGTTTTCATAAGCAGTATTAAAATGTTTTGAAAACGCTATATCACCCGTAAAAGCAATGCTAATCATAAGAACTCTCTCTTTCACTCACTCTTATAAATTATAACACACAAAACGCCTAATATAAACTTTTTTTGGCATAATTTTATAAAATTTTCGGTAAAGTTCTTTACAAATTGCAATTTTGTGATATAATGTATGGACAGTATTATGGAGATTTTTGTTTTATGCAGGTCAAAGGTGATTCATCACTTAACAAATTAATATTGTTATTTGTCTTTGACAAAATGGAAGTGCCGTTATCAGAAAACACGGTGCTTGATATGTGTTGCTCATCAAACAACTGGCTTGCGTATATGGATTGCCAACCGATATTAAACCAACTTCTTGACTGTGGGTGGATTTATAATATCGGAAATAGCGGTGAACCCCTTTACACAATTACGCCTGACGGGCGAATTTGTTTGGCTAACTTTTTTATCAATATCCCTGCCTCTACGCGTGAACAAATTTCGCTGTTTATTAAAAATAACCGCGCAAAATACCGTAGAAAACAAGAATGCGTTGCCGATTACTTTATGAATAAAGACGGCACTTATACGGCATATCTTAAAATTATTGAACCGGCACAACCCGTGTTAGAACTTAAATTAGTTGTTCCCAACAGACAGGTTGCAAAAGATATTTATAAAAAGTGGGGTGAAAAGGCAGGCGACGTATACAGAAACGTTTACGAAAATCTTGTTGACTAACTTAAAATTTAAGGAGAAAATTTATGCAGACTTACATGACGAGAGGAACTTGTTCCAGACAAATTTTATTTGACGTGACCGAAGACTTAAAAGTTAAAAACGTTAAATTTATCGGCGGTTGCAGTGGCAACTTACAAGCGGTTGCAAGGCTTGTTGACGGAAAACACGTTGACGAAGTTATTTCAACGCTTAAAGGTATTAAGTGCAGAAGCAACACATCGTGTGGTGACCAACTTGCTATCGCGTTAGAAGAGTATAAAAACAAACTTGCAAACCCCGAAATTTATAAAAAAAAATAATTTAAGCACCCAAACGATTGGGTGCTTTACTTTTTTCCAAAAACTAAAATTTAAAAAAACTATTGATTTTAAGCAATTTTCATAGTATAATATAATTAAGTTGAAGAATTTCCCTATTCATTTATGGATAAAATTTTGCGACTTTTAAGTTTTTAAGGAGGGATTTTTGATGAAAATTATAACTATTAGCCGTGAATTCGGCAGTGGCGGACGTGAACTTGGTAAAAAAATTGCCGAAATTTTAGGATACGATTATTACGACCGTCAAATTATATCTACCATCGCAGAACGACACGACGTTGATGAAAATTACGTTGAATACGCCTTAAATAATCACACTTGGCAAACTATTCCACTTACCTTTCACCATTCGTTCGTTTCCCCTGCCATCTTTTCTATGCCACACGTTAAGTTCTTGAACGAGCAAAAACACGTTATCGAAGAAATTGCAAAGGCAGGAAAAAACTGCGTTATCGTTGGTAGGAATGCAGACGTTCTTTTAGAAGAATATAACCCCTTTAACATATTCGTATGCGCAGATATGAGCGCAAAAATTAAGCGTTGTCAAGAACGCGCTGAAGAAGGTGAAAACCTTAACGAAAAACAAATAAAGAAAAATATTTTGCGCATTGATAAAAACCGTGCGCGCACGCGTTTCTTCCTTGCCGACGGTGAATGGGGGCATAGAAAATCTTACCACCTAATCGTCAATACAACCGATTGGGATATTGACAAACTTGCCCAAGCAGTTGCCAAAATGGTTGAACTGCACGGAGAATAATAAAAAATAAAAATAGCCGTGTGATTTAAATCATACGGCTAAAAAATTGAACTTTTATGGATAACTTTACTATTAAACCTATTGGCTACGTGCAAAACGACTTTAATGAAAAATTTGGTATTCCCCGTCAAAGTGGACGCGCTCCGTCAGTTATATCTCGCATAATTTTCTATCCTGAATATAGAAATAAAGAAGCGCTAAGGTGTATAGACGGCTTTTCACATTTATGGCTTATTTTTGATTTTTCTAAGGCTCACAAAGACGGGTGGTCACCATTAGTTCGCCCACCACGCCTTGGCGGAAACAAAAAAGTGGGCGTGTTTGCAAGCCGTTCTCCCTTTCGCCCAAACCATATAGGGCTATCTTCTGTAAAATTTATCGGACGTGAAAAAACCAAAGATTACGGCACGGTTATTTTAGTTTCAGGCGCAGATTTATTAAACCAAACCCCTATTTATGACGTTAAACCTTATCTACCCTTTAGCGATTGCCACGTAGACGCAGTTGGCGGGTACGCCGATAAAGAAAAAGATTATAAATTAAACGTAGAATTATGCAACGAAATTTATAACTTTTTACCGCAAGAAAAAATCAACGCGCTTATCGAGTGTTTATCCGACGACCCACGCCCTTCTTATCAAGAGGACGGCAAAGAATACGGCATGGCTTTTGCGAACGTTAACGTTAAATTTTGCGTTAATAACGGCACGGTAAAAGTTCTAAGTGCAAATAAAATAGAAAAATAATTGTTTTATTTAAAACTAAACTCCCCCACAAACGTGGGGGAGTTTTATTGTTTTTTTATTATTTGAATAGTTGTATTGGTAAAAAGACGTTTGTTTGTTTTTTATATTCGCTAAACCCTTGACGTTTTGCCATACGCTTGTCAGCCATAGGCACGCTTATAAATATAAACATAAGTGTGTTAATAAGTGCGCCTAAACCTAAATACCATAAACTTGGATTAGCGCATATAAATGCAAGGGCAATCCCCCACCACATCAAAATTTCGCCCAAATAGTTGGGGTGGCGCGCGTGTTTCCAAAGCCCAACCCTAATAAACGTGCCCGTTTTTTTATTCCTAAAACTTTGCATTTGCAAGTCGGCAATCATTTGAATAACTGTTGCGCCTATTGATAAAGCAAAGAAAATTATGCTAAACGCGTTCAAATCAAAATCAAGAATAAAAGTATAGACCACAGGCAAAACACACGCGTAAACGACTAAGGTTGGAAACATATGTATACCTAAAAAATTTACTATTGGGTAAAACGCCCCCGTTTTTTCTTTAAGCATAGTATAGCGCCAATCTTGATGATTAAGGTTTTTAAATGTATACGCCCAATTTGCCGTTAACCTTATTCCCCAAAAAAACACCGCAATAAGTGGTAAAAGTCTTACGATAGTTAGCCTTTTTCCAACAGCAAAAGCGAGTGTTATAACTATAGGTTGAACGCTCCAATACGGGTCGTAAACAGACGCGTTCTTAAAGATTAAACTAAAAATAAAGGTTATAACGGTTGCACATACGTCCGCAATAAGCAGTTTAAGCCACACTTCATGAAAAGGCAAAGCCCAAAAAATAATTAAAGCAGACGCGGTTGCTAAAACGTAAACCATGGCAACCATAATAAAACTAAAAACTCTGTTCTCTTTCGTAAACATATTTATACCTAATAAACGTTCAAAGAAAAGGCGTATCTATTGACACGCCTTTTGTTCAAGAATTATTTCTTTTTTGGTTCGTAATGAGTGTGCAATAATTCGTGTGCTTTGTGACCACCAACTTCACCAAAGAAACTATCGTAAAGATAAGTAATAGACATATTTTCGTGGCTCTTTCTATTGCTCATGTTAGCATCCGTATCATAAAGCCCCTTAGCACGCATACCCTTATAATCCATTTCAGAACGCTTGAACGCATCAACGAAAGGTTGGCCACCACCGTTTACGCAACCACCGGGGCAACTCATAACTTCAATAAATTGATAATCTGCTTGTCCGTTTCTTACTTTGTCACAAAGGTCTTTTGCGTTTTTAAGTCCACTAACGACTGCAACTTTAACTTTAAGTCCTTTAACGTCGTATTCAGCTTCTTTAACCCCTTGCATACCACGAACTTCTTTAAATTCAATAGCACCAAGTTTTTCACCCGTTAAGGTTTCAACAGCCGTTCGAAGCGCCGCTTCCATAACACCGCCAGACGCACCGAAAATTACGCTTGCGCCCGTGTGTTCTTTAAATGGAACGTCAGGTAAGGATTCTTCTAAATACTTGAAGTGGATACCGTGTTCACGAATCATACGCACAGCTTCTTGGGTTGAAAGAACAAAGTCAACGTCTCCGTTAAACTTAGCGCGTTTTGCTTCGTCTTTCTTAGCAGAACAAGGCATAATTGCAACGTGAACGTGCTTCTTTTCGCCTTTATAAGTTGCCTTAACGGTTGCTGCAAGCATTTGCATAGGGCTCTTACAAGTTGAAATATTATCAAGCAAATCTGGATATTTATCTTCCGCAAACCTAATCCAAGCAGGACAGCAAGAAGTAAACATTGGGAGTTTACCGCCTTTCTTAACCCTTTGAACGAGTTCGTTTGCTTCTTCAACGATAGTGAGGTCTGCACCGATATTAGTATCATAAACTTTATCAAACCCGATTTCACGAAGAGCGGTCACTAATTTACCCATAACGTTAGTGCCTTCTTCAAAACCGAATTCCGTGCCAAGTCCAACCCTAACTGCAGGTGCAACTTGAACGGAAACTTCAACATCTGGGTCACCCAAAGCCTTCCAAACTAGGTCTGCATCGTCGCGAATAACGATTGCGCCCGTGGGACAAACAGCCGCACATTGACCACAACCAACGCAAGGTGAGTTAGAAATATCCCCGTCAAAAGCGGTTGCAATTTTCATTTTAGAGCCACGGTAAGCATAATCAATTGCGCCAACTGCTTGAATTTCATTACACATTCTAACGCATTTACCACAAAGAATACATTTACCAGGTTCTCTAATAATGCAGTTTGAAGAACTGTCAGGACTTAAACTGCAAGAGTTATTTGGAAATCTAACACCTTCGATATTGAACTTATAAGCAAATTCTTGCAATCTACATTTACCACTCATATGGCAAATGGTGCAATCTCTACAATGGTTTGCAAGAAGAAGTTCTAAAATCATTTTTCTATACTTGCGAAGTTTAGGCGTGTTAGTTTTAATAACCATACCAGCACGAGGAGGAGTTGAACAAGACGCGTCAAGCCTACCCCTTTCGTCTTCAAACATACACATTCTGCACGCGCCGTAGATAGAAAGTTCGGGGTCATAACAAAACGCAGGAATTTCAATACCTACTTTACGAGCGAGTTCAAGAATATTTTTTTCTCCGTTTATTTCGGCTTTAATGCCGTCAATAATCATATATTCACTCATAATTAATTCTCCTTTATAGCCTTGAACGGACAAGTTGAAAGACAAGCGCCACACTTAATGCAAAGTTTTTGGTCAATTTGGAAAGGTTTTTTAATTTCGCCTTTAATTGCACCAACGGGGCAGTTTCTCGCACACTTAGAGCAACCCTTACAAAGTTCTGGATCAATTGAAATAGTTTTCAATTTTTGGCAAGCACCTGCTGGGCACTTTTTATCGTAAATATGCGCCTTATATTCGTCTTCAAAATATTTAATGGTTGAAAGCACGGGGCCTGCAGCAGTTTTTCCAAGACCGCAAAGTGCAGTTTTAGAAATTGCTTCGCCAAGTTCTTTCAATAATTCTATATCGCCGTCTTCACCCTTGCCGTCAACGATACGGTTAAGAATTTCAAGCATGCGCTTAGTTCCTTCTCTACAAGGAACACACTTTCCGCAACTTTCTTTTTGGGTAAAGTCCATAAAGAACCTTGCAACTTCAACCATACAAGTTTTTTGGTCCATAACAACCAAACCACCCGAGCCGATAATTGCGCCAACTTTTGAAAGTGAATCAAAGTCAAGTGGTAAATCGAAGTGTTCTTCGGTTAAACATCCGCCTGATGGTCCACCAATTTGAACGGCTTTAAATTCACCGCCGTCACGCACGCCACCGCCGATATCAAAGATAACTTCACGAAGGGTTGTTCCCATAGGAACTTCAATAAGCCCTGCGTTTTTAATATTACCCGTAAGCGCAAACGTTTTAGTACCCGTTGACGTTTCCGTTCCGATTTTCTTAAACCATTCGCTACCCTTGTTTATAATGGTTGAAACGTTTGCATAAGTTTCAACGTTATTAAGAACGGTTGGCTTATCAAACAAGCCGTGTTCAACCGTGCGCGGGGGTTTAGTTCTAGGCATACCGCGTTTACCCTCGATAGATGCGGTAAGAGCAGACCCTTCACCACAAACGAACGCACCTGCACCGCGGTTAATGTGCATTTTGAAAGAGAAACCCGTTCCCAAAATATTATCGCCCAATAAACCGAGTTCCGTTGCTTGTTTGATAGCAAGCGTAAGCCTTGCAACAGCCTTTGGATATTCGGCACGAACGTAGATATAACCGTCGTTAGCACCAGTCGCTATACCTGCAATAACCATACCTTCAATCATGCGGTGTGGGTCGTCTTCCATAACGGACCTATCCATAAACGCACCGGGGTCACCTTCGTCACCGTTGCAAACAACATATTTAGGAAAGTTATTTTGCCTTGCAACTTGGCTCCACTTTCTACCTGCAGGGAAGCCACCACCGCCACGGCCACGAAGCCCTGATTCGCTAATTTCGTTGATAATATCTTCAGAAGACATATCAAAGAGTGCTTTCTCAAGTGCGGTATAACCACCCGTCGCAAGATATTCTTCAATAGAACTTGCATCGATTTTGTCGCAGTTATCTAAAATCATTCTGGTTTGCTTTTTATAGAAAGGAATTTCTTTTTGTTCTCTATAAACCTTTCCATCTTCCGTATAAGCAAGCCTATCAACACATTCGCCGTTAACGATAGTTTTTTCAATAATTTCTTCACAATCTTCAACGCCAACTTTAACGTAAAGCCAACCTTGTGGTTCAATTCTTACGAGTGGTCCGATTTCACAAAAACCGTGGCAACCACTTTGTTTAAGTCTAACTGAATCACTGTGCGGTTCTTTTTGAAGTTCCAAAGAGAATTTTATCCCTTTTTCTTTCATAATATCCGCAAATTTATCGTAAATTTTAAGCGCGCCCTTAGAAACGCAACCTGCGCCTGCGCACACGATTATTCTTTTATTTTCCGCTTGCAATCTTTCGGTTGCTTGTGCACGAAGGGCTTGCAATTCTTGTCTAGAAGTTAACATTTATGCGTTCTCCTTTAAAGATTTTACTAACGCCACAGCCGATTCAGGCGTCATATTCGGATAAATTTCGTTATTTAAGGTTATTGCAGGTGCGGAAGAACAAGCACCTAAGCAAGCAACCGTTTCAACCGTAAACGAAAGGTCGTCCGTGGTCTTTTTTTCTTCGGATAAACCCAATTCTTTTCTCAAAGCGTTAAGAATAGGAATAGAGTGACGAACGTGACAAGCAGTTCCGTCACAAACCTTAATAACGTATTTTCCTTTTTGTTCTAACGAAAAGTTTTCATAAAAGGTTGCAACGCCGTAAATTTTCGCTTCTGAAATGCTAAGTTTTTCCGCAAGATAAGGGAAAACTTCTTTGGGTAAATACCTGTAATGTTCTTGGGCACTTTGCAAAATTGATATAAGTGAACTTTCTTTATTTCCGAATTGTTCAATCGCTTTGTCAAGCACCGTGTAATCAAATGATGACATAACGTCCTCCTGTGTTAAGTGTTATTTAATAAAGGTTGTTAAAACCGTTCGTATGAAAAGCGAACGGTTTTATCAATTGTTATTTGCTTAAATATTCGTCAATAGCCTTAGCCGCAGTTTTACCTGCACCCATAGCGAGAATAACGGTAGCAGCACCGGTCACAGCGTCACCGCCCGCGTAAACTGCTTGAACTGAAGTTGCACCAAATTCATCAGTAATGATACCGCCGTGTTTGTTAACTTCAAGCCCTTCAGTAGTTGCTTTAATAAGTGGGTTAGGTGAAGTGCCGAGAGCCATAATAACAACGTCTGCATCAATATCGAATTCGCTACCTTGAATTTCAACGGGGCGACGTCTACCAGATGCGTCGGGTTCGCCAAGTTCCATTTTTATGCAGGTGACTGCGTTTACCCAGCCGTTATCATCACCTTTGATAGCAACGGGGTTTGTGAGAAGGTCAAAAACAATGCCTTCTTCCATAGCGTGTTCAACTTCTTCCTTTCTTGCGGGAAGTTCGTCAAGAGTTCTTCTATAAACGATATGAACGTCACCACCCAAACGTTTAGCGCATCTTGCTGCGTCCATAGCAACGTTTCCGCCACCAACAACGACAACTTTTTTGCCTTTCTTAATAGGGGTTGTTGCCTCTTCTCTATACGCTTTCATAAGGTTAATACGCGTTAAGAATTCGTTAGCAGAGAACACGCCGTTAAGGTTTTCACCTGGGATATTCATAAACTTAGGTAAGCCTGCGCCCGAACCAACGAACACAGCCTTAAAGCCGTATTCTTTGATTAGTTCTTCAATAGATATAACTTTACCGATAACCATATTGGTTTCGATTTTAACGCCTAAATCTTTAAGTGTGTCGATTTCTTTTTGAACGATAGTTTTGGGAAGACGGAATTCAGGGATACCGTAAACCAAAACACCGCCTGCCAAGTGGAATGCTTCAAAAACGGTCACTTCATAACCTTTTTTAGCAAGGTCACCTGCACAGGTAAGCCCAGAAGGACCTGAACCAACCACTGCAACTTTTATTCCGTTAGATTGTGGCTTAACGGGTTTTTCTTTACAATGTGCGTTGTGATAGTCGGCAACGAATCTTTCTAACCTACCGATACCAACGGGTTCGCCTTTAATACCGCGCACGCAATATTTTTCACATTGAGATTCTTGTGGGCATACCCTACCGCAAACCGCAGGAAGTGAAGATGATTCAGAAATAATTTGATATGCACCTTCAAAATCCCCTTCCCTAACCTTTGCAATAAATTCAGGGATATGCACCATAACGGGGCAACCGTTAACGCAAGGTTTATGTTTACAGTTAAGGCATCTCTCAGCTTCGTCAATTGCTTGTTCAACCGTGTATCCCAAAGCAACTTCTTCAAAGTTTTTATTTCTAACGTCAGCCTCTTGATGTGGCATAGCGTTTTTCTTTAAGGACATATTTGGCATTTTACTTTACCTCCTTTTTGAAAAGATTGCAAGTTTCTTCATATTTGTGTCTTTCCCACTCTTTATAACTTGCACCGCGTTTCATTGCTTCGTCAAAGTCAACTTCATGCCCGTCGAATTCAGGGCCGTCAACACAAGCGAACTTGGTCTTTCCACCAACGGTAAGACGGCAACCGCCACACATCCCCGTTCCGTCAATCATAATCGGGTTCATTGAAACAACCGTTTTAATGCCGTATTCTTTAGTGAGACGGCAAACGAATTTCATCATGATAACCGGACCGATTGCAATAACTTCATCATATTGTTCACCGCTTTCGATAAGGTTTTTAAGCGCGTCGGTGACCAAACCTTTAGTGCCAGCCGTTCCGTCGTCACTCATCAAAACGTATTTATCGCTAACTGCTTTAAATTCTTCTTCTAAAATAACTAAGTCTTTACACCTAAAACCAACGATAGAGTGCACTTCCGTGCCTTGTTCGTGGAACTTTTTAGCAACGGGATAAGCGATTGCACAGCCAACGCCACCACCAACGACTGCAACTTTCTTTTTCCCTTCAGTTTTCGTTGCATTGCCAAGCGGACCAACGAAGTCTGCAACAGAGTCACCAACTTCTAATTGGTTAAGCGTGTAAGTTGTTGCACCAACTATTTGGAAAATAACCGCAACTGTTCCTTTTTCCCTGTCGTAATCGGCAACGGTTAAAGGAATTCTTTCCCCATCTTCAGTAGCCCTAATAATGACAAATTGACCTGCTTGCGCCTTTTTAGCAACAAACGGTGCATAAACGTCAATACGGGTGACCGTGGGATTAAGCACTTTTTTGTCTACAATTTTAAACATAAAAACTCCTTTCGTGACAATAGGCGGTTTAGCAAAGCAAAAACCGCCGATTTATGATTATTATCGTATAATTATATTATCACATTTATACTTTAATTTCAACTTTTTTTAGCACTTTTTTACTTATTAAAGAAAACAAATTATGGAAACTTTTTTTATATATAAAAAAACGGCGCAAATTATTCTCGTTTACACCGTTTTTAAATTCTAATATTTTACGCTATATAAAATGTCTTCATAGGTTGGGAAAGTCATAAACTTTTTGCCTATCAAAAGTTCCATCGAGTCTGCCATATCGCGAAGTTCTTGCATATCCGCAAGCAAAACTTTTTCACAATACTTTGCTTTTTCAAGATTAAGTGCATTTTGGTTATAACCATCAACGTCATCACAAAGCTTATCGAGCGCGACGGAAAATTTCTCCGAAAGTGAAGAAAGTTTTAAAAGCAATTTTTCTTCTAACGAGCGGGTTATCTTTCCAAACTCTTTTTTAAGTTTAAGTTCGTTAAGTAAAAATGCTTGGTAATCGATAACGACGGGGGTTATTTCCTTTCTTGCTATATCTATTGCCGTAAGGGCTTCGATATGCACGATATTTGAATAATTTTCAAGCAATATTTCCATACGAGACTTAATCTCTTGCGCGGAAAGAACGCTATGCTTTTCGAATAGTTTAACGTTTTTATCGTCAGTATATAACGGAAGTGCGTCTATGGTAGATTTAAGGTTTAATAAACCGCGCTTTTCGGCTTCTTCTTCCCACTCTTTAGAATAGTTGTTTCCACTAAATATAATGCGCTTATGTTCGGTTATAGTGCTTTTAATAAGTTTATCAAGTTCTGCATTAAAGTCCTCTGCCTTTTCTAGCCTATCGGCAAATTGACAAAGTTCTTCGGCAACGATTGTGTTGATAATAAAGTTAGGGCAAGCAATGTTAGTTGAAGAGCCAACCATACGGAATTCAAACTTATTACCCGTAAAAGCAAACGGAGAAGTTCTATTTCTATCCGTCGAGTCCTTTGGTATAGGCGGTAAAACTGAAACGCCTATTTTAAGTTCGGTTTTTTCTTTCGCTAAGTATTCAGAGCCACTTTCAATGCAATTTAATATAGCGTCTAATTCTTCGCCTAAATACATTGAAATTATTGCAGGCGGTGCTTCGTCAGCACCTAAACGGTGGTCGTTCCCTGCCGATGCAACGCTTATTCTAAGCAAATCTTGATATTCGTCAACAGCCTTGATAACGGCAACCAAGAAAAGTAAAAACTGCGCGTTTTTATTCGGCGTGTCCCCCGGTTCAAGCAAGTTTTCGCCTAAGTCGGTCGAAATAGACCAGTTATTATGCTTACCACTGCCGTTTACCGACGCGAAAGGTTTTTCGTGAAGCAAACACACCAAACCGTGCTTATTGGCAACGCTTTTCATAAGTTCCATAGTGATTTGGTTTTGGTCTGACGCGATATTCGTTGAAGTGAACACGGGCGCAAGTTCGTGCTGTGCGGGTGCAACTTCGTTATGCTTAGTTTTAGCGTAAACACCTAACTTCCAAAGTTCAGAGTCAAGTTCTTTCATAAACGCTGAAACCCTTGACTTTATCGCACCGTAATAGTGGTCTTCAAGTTCTTGACCTTTTGCTGGGCGCGCACCGAATAACGTTCTGCCACAATGCACTAAATCAAGCCTTTTTTCGTAAACGCTTTTATCTATCAAAAAATATTCTTGTTCCGCACCAACCGTCGGCGTGACTTTTTTTACTTTTTTATTTCCAAACAACCTTAAAATGCGCAACGCTTGTTTATTAAACGCATCCATTGAACGAAGAAGTGGGGTTTTTTTATCAAGTGCTTCCCCACCGTATGAACAAAACGCCGTTGGGATATATAGACTGCCGTCTTTAACGAAGGCGTAAGAAGTTGGGTCCCAAGCGGTATAACCGCGCGCTTCAAACGTTGCACGAAGTCCGCCCGACGGAAAACTTGAAGCGTCCGACTCGCCTTTAACAAGCGATTTTTCAGAAAACTTCATTATAACTTCACCGTCACCAAACGGTTCGATAAAACTATCGTGCTTTTCAGCAGTAATACCCGTCATAGGCTGAAACCAATGGGTAAAGTGCGTTGCGCCTTTTTCTATCGCCCAATCTTTCATAACAGAGGCAACAACCTTAGCGTAATCATGAGAAAGGGGCTTGCCTTCTTCTTTTGCACGGCGAACTGCGTCGTACGCTTCTTTTGGCAAGCGTTCTTTCATTATTTTATCGTTAAAAACCATCGTCCCGAAAAGTTCGGGTATTTCTCTTGCGTTCATAAATTCTCCCATAAAACGCCAAATTCAAAGTTTAATATTTAGAATTATATATTAACTGTGTTCTTTTGTCAATCAATTGATAAAAAGCCGTTTATTTAATTTATTTTTAGCGCTCTTAAAATATTATCCATAGCAAAAGCCAAATTCTCGGCGCTAAAATCTCTGCTAACAGAAAAATCTTGTGGAAGCCTATTGATAGAAAATATAGCCGAAACGCCTTGATTATAAGCCTCTTTCATATCCCCTTCAGCACCGCCAACAACGGCGATAACCGGCACGTTTTGAAGTTTTGCGCGCCTTGAAACGCCTATAACCACCTTACCGCGTAAACTTTGCCCGTCTATTTTTCCTTCGCCCGTAAAAATCACGTTCGCATCTTTGATAACTCTATCAAACCCAACCGTTTCAAGCACGGTGTCAATCCCCATTTTAAGCGTTGAATTGAAAAACGCCACCATACCTGCACCCATTGCGCCGGCAGCACCGCCACCTGCCAAGTCATCTAACTTTATGCCCTTGCATTTATCAACGGTTGCGCATACGTGCTTAACACCGTCGTCAAGAAAGTTAACCGCCTTTTCGTCAGCACCCTTTTGCGGTGCAAATATTCTTGACGCGCCGTTTTCACCATAAGGTGGATTGTCAATATCGCACATAGTGACTATTTCAACGCCCTTAAAGTTGTGCTCTAATAAAGTGGTATCAATTGCGCATACGTCTTTAAGAGTTTCGCCAACAGGGATAAATTCTTTGCCGTTTTTATCAAAAAACTTTGCTCCACAAGCACACGCACAGCCACAACCAAAATCGTTAGTACAAGAACCGCCAAGCCCCATTATAATCTTATTAACACCCTTCTTAACCGCGTCAAGCATAAGTTCCCCAACGCCATACGTTGTTGTTTTTAATGGATTTTTGTTATTTTCAACTAATGGCAAACCCGCAACCGAAGCCATTTCAATAACCGCAGTTTTTCCGCCGTCGATAATCCCGTAAAAGCCCGTCATTTTTTCAAAATACGGTCCGTTGCACTCAATTTGAATTTTTTGTCCGCCAAGCGCGGTTAAAAAGCATTCTACGCTCCCTTCCCCACCGTCCGCAACGGGAATACTAACCACGTTTGCCAAAGGATATATTTCTTTAATTTTGTTTTGCATTATTTCGCAAATTTGTTTTGATGAAAGTGTTCCTTTAAACGAATCTGGTATAAGAACGAATTTTCTCATATAAACCTCTTGTCAATTCTACTAAATTCTTTATAAATTCTCTTTGCCATCCTGTAAAACCCTAAATCGTTTGGGTGACAACCGTCAACCGTGCAATTTTCACGGTCGTTTTTTCCAAACAACTGCTTGCCAGAGATAAAGTAAACGTTTTTATCGCCACTTTTTTTTGCCATTACGTAAGTTTCTTTAACAACCTTTAACCTTTCAATATTCAACTTTTCACCTTCAATATTAGGTCTTGAAAGGATAAGTATCGGCGTTGTTGGATTTGACTTTCTATATTTTAAATAAGTTGCATAATGAGTATTTTTTAGGTATTCAACCGAAGGGGCATTATGGTCGTAATCAAGCACGAAAAGCGAAACGTCTAACCCGCACAAATAGTCAACCATAATATCTTCAGCCCTACAACCGCCAGAAAAACCCAAATTTATAAAATCTACGTTGTTCCATTTAGAAATTAACGCCTGATACGCCCCATCCGTTCTTGATGCGCAACCACCTTGCGTAATAGATGAGCCGTAATATAAAACAGGTTTAATATCACGATATTTTTTTCCGTTTTCAACCGTTGCAGTGGCATCTAACAAAATTTTCAAACTATCGACAGAATTGTATAACGGAAAATATAAAATATATTCTTTCATTACACCGCCGTTAACCTTAACCGATTGCGTAAACCCTTTTTCTTCTTCAAAATTAGGTCTAAAACAATTAACGTATTTAAACCCTTTATCCGTGACTTCTAAAAGCATAAAACCGTTGCAACCAGTGTAAGGCATATGCGTCATATGAGCAAGAAAAGGATACGTCACCTGCAAACCAATAGTATTGGAATCAGTTGCAAAGCGCAATCTTCCCCCCGCCGTGTTGGTTGATAACACGGATAAATTATATGAAATATTATCTGCAATCTCTTTGGGAATACGGCGAAAACGTTTTTCATCTTCTTGATAATAAACGCCATATAAATCAAATTTTTCATGCGGAATAGTGTAAACAGCTTTTTCCGTTTGGTCGCCGTCATTAACGACCGCAAAATTTTTATCAATTTTATCTATTTGCATAAAATCCCCCTTGATTTTTTTGATTTAATTTTCCTTGAATTTATATAAAAAATGTGTTAAAATAAATAAAAAAAAGGAAAATTTTAATATGATAATAGACACACTTAAAAACGTTAAAAAATACGTCAAAAACCAAAACCTTGCAACTGCAATAACAGGTTTCTTAAGTCAAGCAGAAGATAAAGCCGTTGGCAAATACGATATTTACGGTGGAACTTTTGCTAAAGTTCAAGAATACACCACAAAATTGATTGAAGACGTTAAGTTGGAAGCGCACGTAAACTATCTTGATTTGCAATATATCCACAGCGGGAAAGAAATAGTTATCACCAGAGAAAAGGGTGACGATAAACCCGTTGTAGAATATAACGAACAAAAAGACGTTGCTTTTTATTTACCCGAAAACTTTGAAAGTTCAAAGTTAAACCAAGGCAGTTTTGCACTTATATTCCCAAACGATTTACATCAATGTATTGCAGACGGACAGCCCATAAACATTAAAAAAGTGGTTGTAAAGATTCCTGTTAGTGAGTTTTAATTAACGTTAACTTTATACAACATATCCCGCAATTTAGGAAATTGCGGGATATTTTCATTTTATTTTGCAAACTCAGTCGCGCGCCATTCTCTAATAACGTTAACCTTGATTTGACCGGGATATTCCATTTCTTGTTCAATTTTTTTAGCAATTTCTTTTGCCAAGAACAAGGTTTGCGCATCGTTGACTTGTTCGGGTTTAACCATAACGCGCACTTCTCTACCTGCTTGGATTGCATAGCATTTTTCAACGCCTTTAAATCCGCTTGAAATTTCTTCAAGTTTTTGCAATCTCTTAATGTAGTTGGTTGTGGTTTCACGCCTTGCGCCAGGTCTTGCGCCTGAGATAGCGTCCGCCGCTTGAACTAAAATCGCTTCAATAGTTTTAGGTTCAACGTCACCGTGGTGCGCCATAATAGCGTTGATAACGTTATTATTTTCCCTATATTTTTTAGCAAGGTCTCCACCGATTTGCATGTGCGTTCCTTCAATTTCAAAGTCAACTGCTTTGCCAAGGTCGTGAAGTAAGCCTGCGCGTTTTGCAAGCGCTTCGTCAACGCCGAGTTCAGACGCCATAACACCTGCTAAGTGTGCAACTTCAATAGAGTGCTTTAACACGTTTTGACCATAACTCGTGCGGAATTTAAGTCTACCCAAAAGTTTAACGATTTCTGGGTGCAAGCCGAAAATCTTGCATTCATACATTGCGGCTTCGCCCGCTTCTTTAATTTGTTGGTCAAGTTCTTTTTTAACTTTTTCAACCGTTTCTTCAATCCTTGCGGGGTGAATTCTTCCATCTTGAATAAGTTTTTCAAGCGCAATTCTTGCAACTTCCCTTCTAACGGGGTCAAACCCTGAAACGATAACCACTTCAGGCGTATCGTCAATTATAAGTTCAATGCCCGTTGCGTTTTCAAGCGTTCTAATATTTCTACCTTCACGCCCGATAATTCTCGCTTTCATATCGTCACTAGGAAGTGGAACGACTGAAACGGTGATTTCAGTTGCTTGTTCGGTTGAACACTTTTGTATAGCAAGGCTAACGATTTCTTTTGCCTTTCTTTCGCCGTTTTCTTTGGCTTCTGCTTCAATGTTCTTAACCATACCGGCAGCATCACGCTTAGCTTCGTCAGTTATAGAAAGAATAAGTTGTTGCTTTGCTTCTTCCCTGCTCATTTGGGAAATTTTTTCAAACTCTTGAACCATTTTGTCGTGTTGAACGGCAATGTCTTCAAGTTTTTTGTCAAGTTCCCCTTCTTTTGCCTTTAATGCGTTTTGTTGCCTTGTTGTTTCTTCGTTTCGTTTTAAAAGATTTTCTTCTTTCCTTTCCAAAGTTTCTTCTTTTTGGTTAAGCCTGTTTTCCAATCTTTGAAGTTCTGCGCGTTTTTCTTTTGATTCGCGTTCAAACTCATTACGAAGTTTAATTTCCTGTTCTTTTGCTTCTAAAATAGCCTCTTTTTTAATAGCTTTGCTTTCTTCCCTAACGTCGTCAAGCATTCTATTGCGTTGAGCGTCAATATTTCCTTGTTCTTTTTCAAACTTTTTGGTAACGCTTTTTTCTCTCAAAAAGCCCGATAAAAACCACGCAACAACTGCCAAAACTGCTACGACGGCAACAATAATCCAAGGCAGAGCGCCGTCGTTTGCCAAGAACAGGGAGCCGTAGTTAAAATTCTGCATAATAATATGCCCTCCTGTTTTTTATTTTTACGCGCGCACACTTGCGCGCATATTTTCTATATTTATTTTACAATAATTTTAATTAAATGTCAAAGAATAATTACTCTTCTTTTCCCTTATTGTTAAATGCTTGCAAAATTTTTTGTTCAACTTCTTTTGCAATTTCGGGATTATTTTCAAAATAGTCAACAGCCTTTTCTCTACCTTGAGCGATTTTTTCGCCTTCATAAGAGAACCAAGACCCGCTTTTTTGAATAATATCGTATTGCAAGCCAAGGTCAATTAAACAACTGCCCTTTGATATTCCTTTTCCAAAAATAATATCAAATTCCGCCGTTTTAAAGGGTGGCGAAACTTTATTTTTAACGATTTTTGCTTTAGTATGGTTGCCGTAAGCACCGTTGCTATCTTTAAGCGCGTCTGCCTTACGCACGTCAATACGAACGCTCGCATAGAATTTGAGCGCTTTACCGCCCGCCGTCACTTCGGGATTACCAAACATAACGCCAACCTTTTCACGAAGTTGGTTGATAAATATAATACAAGTTTTGCTCTTGTTGGTTATTGCCGTAAGTTTACGGAGTGCTTGGCTCATAAGTCTTGCTTGTAAACCAACGTGAGAATCACCCATATCCCCTTCGATTTCCGCCTTAGGCGTAAGCGCGGCAACGGAGTCAACTACGATAATATCAACCGCCTTACTGTTAACGAGCGACGCAGTTATATCAAGAGCTTGTTCACCCGTGTCTGGTTGTGAAACGTAAAGTTCATCAAGATTAACGCCGAGCGCCTTTGCATAAACGGGGTCAAGTGCGTGTTCTGCATCAACGAAAGCCGCAATTCCGCCCGCCTTTTGTGTTTCTGCAATACAGTGAAGCGCAACCGTGGTTTTACCTGAAGATTCAGGCCCGTAAATTTCAATTATTCTACCACGTGGAAGACCGCCCACGCCGATTGCAAGGTCAAGCGACAAACAGCCGGTTGGCAAAACTTCGATAGAAGTGTCCCCAGCAGATTGCCCTAAACGCATAATTGCGCCCTTACCATATTGTTTTTCAATTTGCGCCATCACACCGTCAAGCGCTTTAATTTTTGCTTCATCCATAATGTTTTTCCTTTATAATTTTTTTAATATTTTCATTGCCAGAAACAGCGCGGTATTCTTAGCCGTTTCCGTAATTTGTTCTCTATTTCCCGAAAGATTTAGTTTATAGGTGTAAATTCCGTTTTTCGTGCCGACGCCGATATAACAAAGTCCAACTGGTTTTTTTGTGTCGTCACTCTTAGGGCCTGCTATTCCCGTAGTTGAAATTGCTATATCGCAATCACCTTTACGCAACAACCCCGCACACATTTGATAAGCCACGACGGAACTAACCGCCCCGTGTTTTTCTAAATCTTCTTGCCTAACGCCCAAGCGTTTAACTTTGCTTTGATTTGAATAACTAACTATTCCTTCATTTACAAAAGCAGACGCGCCAGAATTTTTGATAACTTCTGAAACAACCCTGCCACCCGTAAAAGATTCGGCAACCGAAAGTTTGAGATTTTTAAGTTTTAACGCGTCAAAAAACCTTTGCCCTAACGAAGTGTCAAACTCCGCGTAAATATCTTCTTTAAGTTTATCAACAATAAACCTAATTGCGTTTGCTCGCTCGGTCTCTTCAACTTCACTTGTAAAAGACAATGTGACCGTCACGTCTCCATTTTTAGCGTATACACCGCAAGAAAGCCCGTTATAAAACGTTTCGGCTTTGGATAAAACGTCGTCAAGAGCGGGGATATCACCAAAATACTTTAAAATAAGTTTGTTGTTTTTAACACCGAATTTATTTTCAAGATAAGGCAAAACGTATTTTTCGCACATAGGCTTTAAGCTTTGCTCGTCAGTCGGCAAAACGACGACCGTAAATTCACTAACGTCAACTATAAACCCTTGAAATGCGCCTTTAAGGTTGGGAACGACGGTTGCCTCTAAAGGCATCAAGGCGTAATCCAAAGAATATTCAACCCCGTCGTTTTTGCTAACCGCATCCAAAAATATGCGCGCGTTTTCGTTTTCAGAAAGAACGGTGTCAAGATTTTGAGCAATTATTCCTTTTAAGTCAAAAAAAACTTCGTCCGCCCCGATAACAATCAAATTATCAACCGTGTCTTTATAATCTTCAATGCGTTTTAAAAAGGCGTGACCATCGGTATTAGATAAAACGTCAACCGTGACGACTTCTATACCGCTACTCGTAAAATCATTAACGATTTTTCCATAATATTCGCCGTCAAACTCGCGTTCAACCGCCCTAAAAAACACAAACGCAGTTTTCATAAATTATTTGTTTGATAAAACCTTTCTATTTTTAACGATACATTCCGTTCCCGAAACGATTGTTAAAAGCGTTGCTATTCCTAAAAGAACTAACCCGACTATATTGATAACCGAATAAGTTTCGGGCATAAATTGCGCGCCGACTAACAACACGAAAATTGCAACGTCTTGAAACAACGTTTTAATTTTACCGGACTTATCCGCTGCAATAACCGCACCCTTAGACGCAGCAACCATTCTAAATCCGCTAACAACTAATTCACGCGCTAAAATGATGGCAACTGCAATAGACGCGTATGCAGGCAATACTAGAACGTTGCCCACAGGCACCAACATAACGATAAGTGCGGTTGAAACCAACACTTTATCAGCAATCGGGTCTAAAAATTTGCCTAAATCCGTCACTAACGAATATTTTCTTGCAATATATCCGTCCAAAAAATCGGTAAACGCCGCAAGTGCGAATATAACCGCCGAAATAACGAAGTTAAAAGGTATTTCAGGGATAAAATACACGGCAACGAATAAGGGTATCATAATCAATCTTAAAACTGTCAATTTTGTTGGTAAATTCATAATCTATCTCCATATAGGTCGTAGCCCGTGGCTTTTGTAATTTTAATGTCGTAATACTTTCCGTATTCAACTTCATCACGAGAGAAAAAGTAAACTTTTCCGTCAACGCTGGGCGCGTTAAAATACGCTCTGCCGTAATAAACGAGTTCGTTTTGGTCAAACCCCTCGGCTAAAACTCGAATCGTTTTCCCTAAGAACTCTTTTAAATTTTCTTTAACAACTTTCTTTTGAACCGAATAAAGTTTTCTATATCTTTTATCTTTGGTGGTTTCGTCAATTTGTCCGTCAAGTCTAAAAGCAGGCGTTCCTTCTTCTCTGCTATACTTAAAAAAACCTGCGTTAAATAGGCGCGCTTTTTGTAAAAATTCAACTAAATTAGAAAACGCCGTTTCACTTTCTTGTGGGAAACCCGTTATAAAAGTTGAACGAATTGCAATACCGGGGATTTCTTTTTTAAGCCTTTCAATAAGATTTAAATAACTTTGCCCCGTGCCCTTTCGGTTCATAAGTTTAAGCACTTTATCATCTGCATGTTGAAGTGGAATGTCTATGTATTTGATAACTTTATCGTTAGTTTTAATTTCTTCAATCAGTTGGTCTGAAACGTTTTCGGGATAACAATAAAGTAGCCTTATGCTTTTAACGTTATTTAACGCTGAAATTTTCCTAATCAAATTAACTAAAGTTAACGGTGGCGTTAAGTCTTGCCCGTATTTTGCCGTGTCTTGCGCAACCAAAATAAGTTCGTTAACAGCCCCTAACCCTTTGGCTTCTTCAATAAGGTCATCTATATTAACAGAGCGATACTTTCCCCTTATATAAGGGATAAGACAATAAGTGCAATGGTTTGAACAACCGTCCGCCACTTTAAGATAAGCATATCCGTCCGTGGTTAAAACGCGCGCTTTACCGCACTCCCCTTTAACTTCGCCAACGGCGTTAACCCTAACGCCTGTGCATACTTTATCGATAACTTCTAAAATCTTATCGTAGTCTGATACGCCCATAAACGCATCAACTTCAACTAACTCGTCAAACAGTTCGTTTATAAATTTTTGCGGTAAACAACCCGTCACGATTATTTTCTCTGCGCTACCGCTTTTTTTATATTCGTATGCGCTGAAAATCTCGTCAATCGCTTCTTCTCTCGAACTTGATAAAAATGCGCACGTGTTGATTATGATAATTTGTGCGTTTTCGATATCGCTCGTTAGTATATGTTTTTTTTCAATAAGCGCAAGCATCTTTTCGGTATCCACACGGTTTTTATCACAACCTAACGACACCACGCCCACGCGCATTTTATCCGCCATAAAAATCCTTAACCGTTAATCCGGCATATTCCCAAATCTTTCTATAAATTGCTCACGCGTGATTAAAACACGGCGCGCTTTACTGCCTTCGTTGCCCGAAACAAAGCCCATTCTTTCCATTTTATCAACTAATCCGCCAGCACGCGAATAGCCTATTTGGAAACGGCGTTGTAATTGAGAAATAGAAACCGTTTCGGTGTTAACCGCAAGCCAAAGCGCTTTTAAGAAAAATTCGTTTACTTCGTTTGCATCGTCACCGCCGTCACCATCAATCGACGTATCTTCTTGTTTGGGGCGTGTTTCTTTTTCTAAGAAATCTTGCAATTCGTCGTCAAAATACGCTTTGTTGTGTTCTTTAATATAAGTGACAACGTTGTTTACTTCCCTACTGCTTATATACGCGCCTTGATATCTTTCAACCGAAGACATACGCGCGGTTTTATAAAGCATATCGCCGTTGCCGAGCAATTTTTCAGCACCTGCTTCAGAAAGTATAGTTTGTGAATCGTTAAAGTTCATAACCTTAAACGCTATACGCGAAGGCAAGTTTGCTTTAATCGTACCCGTAATAATATCAACGGACGGGCGTTGCGTTGCAAGCACCAAATGAATACCTGCTGCACGCGCTTTTTGCGCTATCGCACGAATACGGCTTTCCAAATCCTTTTTACAAGTTTCCATAAGGTCTGCTAATTCGTCGATTATAATAACGATTCTTGGCATTTTAGCAACCGTATCGCTCGCCACAACTGAGTTATACGAATCAATATCAACAACTAATCCGCCACCGCTTTCACGGAAAACGGAAAACCTTCTTTCCATTTCGTTATACGCCCAAGAAAGAACTGCAAGTGCCTTTTTAGGTTCTGTTATAATTTCATCTATCATAAGGTGTGGAATATGCTCGTAATTGATAAATTCCACGCCTTTCGGGTCGACAAGGATAAGCCTTAAATCTTCGGGGCTATATCTCATTATCAAACTGACAATCATAAGGTTTAAGCACACGCTCTTCCCCGAACCTGTTGCGCCTGCAACCAAATAGTGCGGGCCTTTAGCAAGGTCGTCAACGATAGGGTTGCCAACCAAGTCTTTACCAAGTGCGAAAATAAGTCCACCTTTATTCTTTTGCGATTGAGCAGAGCCCTCCATAACTTCGCGCAAGCCAACCGTCGTTCTAACGTTGTTTGCAACTTCAATGCCGACCAAGTTTTTGCCAGGTATCGGCGCTTCGATACGCACGCCGTCTCTTGCGGATAAGCGCATCTTTAAGTCGTCGTCAAAATTAAGCACCTTTTTAACTGAAACACCAGCAGGCATCATAATTTCATAACGCGTTATAGACGGACCTTGAACGTGCCCTTGCGGAACTGCGTTTATGTGGAATTCTTCAAGAGTGCGCTTGATAATCTCTTTGCGCTCTTCGTGATTTTCCTTAGGTGCGTCAAGGGGCGGAGTATAACTTTCTAACAAATCAAAGGGGGGACGGAAATATTCTCTATTGATGGGCGGTGCAGGTTTTTTGATAATTTCCGTTTGAGCGGGTTTCTCTTCTTTGACGCTATTAAATTCTAACGAACGGCGTGATGGTAAATTGTTATCCGCACTTACTCTGCTTGTAAAGTTAACGCTTTCTGTGGGTTCGCTCTCTTTTTCAACCGTTTGTTCGCCTAAGAAAATATCCCTTATTCGCCCTTCCGTTTTAATAACGGGTGGCGTGGGCATATCAAAACTTTCGGCATTTTCATCACCGTAATTTTGCTCAATGAAAGGTATCTCGTCATTTGAAACTTGTTCAATTTCGTCAACTACTTCTTGCTCTTCAACTTGTTCTATATCACCGCGGAAGGTCACTTCACTTTCAGCCGGTGCAATAGGCTCAACTATATCTTCAACTTGAGCGTAAGTCTCTTCAAAGCTTTGTGCGCGTGCACCTGCCGTGTCGGCACTTATCCAATCGCTTGAAAGTTGTTCGCTAGTAGTCTTATTTTCAATCTCTTCAACTTCATTTTGCTCAGGACTAACCGCTCTTCTATCAACGTAATCTGAAACTGACGTATAAGCATTGTCGTTCGCGCCGTAATCGTTTGGCTTAACGTATTCTTTATTTTCGTTCACAGAGGAAACGTTTTGTTTTTGAGAATAAGGCGTATAAGTTGGGCTTGAATTATATCGCAAAGCATCAACGTCAAGCTTAGCAGGGGTTTTAATGTATTCTAATTTTTTATTATAATCTTCCCCGTAATATGAGTTGTTTTTATCATTTGGGGTTGAAACGATGCCAAGCCCACCTTCTGAAAAACCAAGTTTAAGCCCTTCCGAGCCATTATCCTTCGCAAGTTCCCTTTTCGTTTTAAATGCAAAATCTTGAGCGTCATCTACGTAAAGTTTTTGTTTAGGTGCGCTAGCCTTTGGAACTGCATTTTCAATTGGATAATCCCTTTCCCCTTCAACTTGAACGTCAACGTTAGTTTGTTCTTTAACGAACGAACTCTTAAACTTTATTCCGCCTTCTTTTTTAGTTGCAGGTTGATCAAGCAAATAATCCTTAACGAGCAAATAACCGATAACTGAAAGGGCGATACCGCTAACCACGTAGCACCCAGCATCTGTCAAAAGTTTAGAAAGTGGGTATGCGATAAACGAGACGAAAAGTCCACCACCAGAAGCCTTTGCACCGCCACCTAACGCCATCAAATAAGACCTAGAAAGATATTCTCCAAAAGTGAAATTATTGCCCGTCATTGTGATAACGTGCGTGATGAGTGCTATAACGATAAAAGCGCAAGTGATTAACGTCTTTTTCTTAAACGAAAAACCACTCTTTTTGCCAGAAACTAGCAAAACGCCCATAACGATTGCAAATATCATGACTGCATATGCAAAAAAACCAAAGCAACCGAATAAAAAGGTGTTTACCAAACGACCGGGCACGGAAAATACCGTGTCACGCGTGATAAGGCACACCAAACATAGCGTTGCAAATAAAATTAGCACCACGCCCAAAGTTTCTTTAGTGAAAATAGATTGTTCTTTTTTGTCTTTATTTTCTTTTTTTCTGCCTAAGCCGTTCAAGGTCCACCTCACAAATATGCTTAGTTTAATTATACCAAAAATAGACTTTATTTACAATACTTCTGAGTATTTTTTTAAAAATTATTTTTTAAATTTAAAAACTTATATATAGCAAAAAATTTAACCAACTATTTTCTACAAAATATAACGAAAAAAGCGCGCCACTTTTAACGAGTTGCGCGCTTTTATTTTTGCATTTTTTTAAGCCATCATTATTTCAGAAATGACGTCTAGAACTTTATTATAACAGCCACCGCACCCTGTTGAACAATGAGTTGCGTCTTGAACCACCTTAAATAAAGACAAAACGTCTTCGATTCTATCGTGCCCTTCTAAAGCAGAAGCTATTGCGTTGTAATCAACGCCCATACAGTTGCATACGGTATAATTTTCTTTCATTTTATTTCTCCTTTGTTTTTTTATTTTTTCATAAAATTCATTCTTTGGCAATGTTCACAATCAACCACTTCGCCGTTTTTTAGCTTGTTCATTTCAGACATGTTGAGTTCCATTCCACAAGCACCACAAACGTTATTATTTAGCGCGTAAACTACTGGGAAAATTTTATTTGCGCGCTTTTTTAAATACCTATCCATAAGCGCGGGGTCGGTTTTATCTTTAAGAGATGATAACTGCCTTTCTATTTGGTCTTTTTCATCCTTAACAGAGTCTTTCAATTCGTTATATTTTTTCAAGTTTTCGTTATATTGCGCTTGCGCAACCTTGGTGTTGTTTTTAATGGTCGCATATTCTTTCATGATGGTTTGAATTTCATCAAAAATTTTGTTTGCCTTAGAGCCTAAACTCTTTATTTTAACGATAATTTCTTCAATTTTTTTCAAAAGATAATTAACTTCTTTTTCGTCGTTTGCACCGGTAATAGCGTCGTTTATCGCCGTTTCTTGTTCTTTTAGCGTTAACTGTTCTTTGGTCACTTGCTCGTACGTTGCAACGAGTTCTAAAGCGCGCGCGTCGAGCTTATTAACGTTTTCTTCAACACCTTCTAAATATTTTTTAGCACCGACTGCTTTTTTTCTTTCTTCACTGCCCGAAAGTTTTTTCTCAATCTCTCTAAGTTTTTTGTCAATCTCTTGATAATCCAACAATGCTTGAATCATAATCTTTCTCCTTTACATAAATCTTTTATCCGTAAAATAATGCGCGTCAACCTTTCCGTTCGCCCTTTCGGAAACGTTTGCGTAAAATTTATTGAAACCATATTGTTCCGCAACGTAATGCGGGATAACGAACACGTTTTTGCCGTGTTCAATAAGTGGCAACAAAACGTGATGTGGAATATCAGAAGTTATAACCGTGTCCACTTCAAAACTTCCGCTTTCTATCGCTTCAAGGGCTTGGTCTGCCCCACCGCCACAAAAACTTGCAATTTTTGAAACGTTGCCGTTGCCATAAGCCAAAATCTTTTGACTTTCAAATTTATTTTCAATTATTTTCTTAAACTCTTCAACGCTAACGGGGCTTATCTCGGCATATTTTCCATACCCGCACTCGCCGTCGACTAAATCAATCGTCTTTATATTTTTACCACTAAGTCCTAAACACAAGCAATCGTCTATTCCACCTTTTGCAACGTCTAAATTTAGGTGCATAGAAATAACGTTAAGCCCGTTAGAAAGAGCGCTTGCTACCGCGCCGTTATCCCCAAAAACGTCAAGCGTTTTAACGGGATTATAAATGGCAGGGTGATGCGTGACCACCGTGTCACACCCAAGGTCTTTTGCTTTTTTTACCGCATCTAAACTTAAATCAAGTGAAAAGAGCACGCTTTTAACGTAATCGTGATGGCGAACGATAATACCGCTGTTATCGTAATGCCCTTTTTCTATCATTTTATGGCTAAGCTTCAATGGTGCAAATTGCTCAAGCAACTCTAAAAATTCGTTTACTTTATACATATTTTTCTAATTTTTCCGTTTTTTGTAAAAGCTCTTCACGCACGCTTTGCGAAATGCTTTCGTTTTCTAAAAATTTAGAAAGTTTTAAATACTCTTCTTTAATCATTTTTTTAAAGTCAGGCGACGGATTTTTTACGTTGTCTCTGCCAAACTCAATTTCTTCGTCACTAAGAAAGTCGTCACCCTTTTTTAAAACTATCAAATTATAATATTTCCCAGCACTATAAAAAACGGCGTCACTAACGAAAAAATATCCGTTAGAAAGCGCGCATTTGCGCACTTTATCGCAATTTTTCATAGGTTGCAAAACTAAATTTTCAGGCAGGCTAGCCGTTTTTCTTGCCCTATCTAGTATAGAACAAATTTCTTCACCGCCCATACCTGCTATAAGTGCGCAATCACAACTCCTCACTTTATCAAACCCGTCCGAAACGACGCTACGGGCAACACCGTTTTCTATAAAACGGCTAAGCAAGGTTTGGGCTTTTGCAAGGCATTTTTCGCTAACGTCTGACACAATAACGTTTTTACACTTTGAGCCCATAAGCATTGCCTTTGCAATATATCCGTGGTCACAGCCTATATCGGCAAAAGTTTCACAACGCGGGATTTTTTCATAAATTTTTTTAAGCCTATCCGTCATTATTGTTTGTCAATATAATCTTTCAATCTCTTTGAACGGCTTGGATGGCGCAATTTTCTAAGTGCCTTTGCTTCAATTTGACGAATACGTTCACGCGTGACGTTGAATTCTCTACCAACTTCTTCAAGCGTTCTGGGTTTACCATCGTCAAGGCCATAACGCAATCTTAAAACCTTTTCTTCACGAGGGGTAAGCGTATCGAGAACGCCTATAAGTTGTTCTTTAAGCATAGTGTAAGAAACGGCGTCAGTCGGCGCAGTTGACCTTTCGTCTTCAATAAAGTCTGAAAGGTGACTATCGTCTTCTTCACCGATAGGCGTTTCAAGTGAAACGGGGTCTTGCGCAATCTTTTGTATTTCAATAACGCGTTCAATGCTTATATCCATTTCTTTTGCAATTTCTTCAGGTTGAGGTTCTCTGCCAAGTTCTTGCAAAAGCCTTCTTGAAACCCTTATAAGTTTGTTTATCGTTTCAACCATATGCACGGGGATACGGATTGTTCTCGCTTGGTCTGCAATAGCACGCGTAATAGCTTGGCGAATCCACCAAGTTGCATATGTTGAAAACTTAAATCCCTTTTGGTAATCAAACTTTTCAACTGCTTTCATAAGCCCTAAATTGCCTTCTTGGATAAGGTCCAAAAATTGCATTCCACGCCCCATATAACGCTTAGCGATTGAAACAACGAGACGTAAGTTTGCTTCAGATAAAAGCCTTTTAGCATACTCGTCACCGTCCATCATGCGCTTAGCAAGTTCGGTTTCTTCATCAGGTTGAAGTAATGGAACTTTACCTATGTCTTTAAGATACATTTTAACAGGGTCGTCCATACTAACTTCTTTGAGAAGTTGGTCGTATAAATCCTTATCACGTTCAACTTCGTCGATAATTTGAACGCCAGAATCGTCAAAGAGTTTGTAAATTTCTTCCATTTCGGCAGGGGTTGCGGTAAACTTGTCTATTCTATCGATTAGTTGGGTTGTAGTGACGCTTCCGCTACGCTTATTCTCAGCAATAATCTTTGCCACTTCAACGTAAAGTTCGGGTGATAAAATATCCCCGTTTGCCGTTGAGCCCTTTTCGGCTTTAACTTTTTCTTTGCCGATTTTTTTGTCTTCCATAAAAGTTCCTCCCGTGGCATAGCCACTTTTCTAATACTAAATCAAATTTCTTTTTTCTTGCAATAAACGCATCATTTCAGCAGTTAATTCCTTGCGTTTATCTAAATCAGTTTCTTTAGCACACATTTCGGTTAATTTTTCTATTTTATGATTTATAGCATCTTTTTTGAGTGTGCGAACGCAATCGAAAAAATACGTTCCGCCAAAATCCAAATCGCTTTTATCTTCAGCTTCTAACCCCGCAATGCGTGAAATTTCTTCCTCATATTCTTCGCTAAAAAGTTCATAAAGGTCGGAAAATCTAACCTTTTCATTTTGCGCTTGTTGTTTCAAGATATAAGATTGAATTTCTTTGTGAACGGGCAAATTAAACTCTAATTCTTCAAGGTCGTTTTCTTTTGCATAAGCCTTATCAAACAAATATGATGCGAGAACAAACCTTGATGCAAGCGTTGCCCTATCCCCAACGTTATCGTTAAAGCGCATTTGGTCAACCTTTTGTTCGCGTGGTTTTTGTTCTAACGAATAAAGTTCACGCTTTAACGCTTCAAAAGTTATTTTAGTTTGGTCTCTTATAACTTTAAGTAAATCTTCTTGTTCTGCAGAAGACGCGCTTTCGCGCACAACGTTTAACGCCATCGTCACATATTTACGCTTACCGTCAACCGTATTTACGTCGTAAGTGCGCCTTAATAAGTCCAACTTAAAATCTATAAGTGGCATGGCTTGGTCAATAATTTTTTGATAACCTTCCGCGCCCAACTTCTTAATTACGTCGTCTGGGTCCATACCGTCGGGCAGACGCGCAACTTTAACTTCTAACCCTTCTTCACTTAGAATATCAAGACCGCGCACGGTTGCTTTTTGCCCTGCAAAATCACCGTCATAACTAATAACTATTTTGTCCGTATAACGCTTAATCATACGCGCTTGTTCTTTGGTTAACGCCGTCCCCATAGTTGCCACAACGTTGCTAAACCCTGCTTGTGAAAGTGAAACCACGTCAAGATGACCTTCAACCATTATAACGAAAGGCAAGCCTTTTTCGTTTTTAAGTTTTTTAAGGTTGTTAATATTGAAAAAAGTTTTCCCTTTTGAAAACACGGAAGTTTCTTTAGTGTTGATATATTTTTGTTCTTTTATTCCGTCAATTCTTCTTCCAACGAAAGCGATAACGTTCCCAAACTGGTCGATTGCAGGGATAATCAATCTTCCCCCAAGCCAATCGAAATATCTGCCGTTCTTTTCACCAACTGCGCCCGATAACACCATTTCTTGCTCAGTATAACCTTTTTTACGCAAAAAGTTGGGTAAATCGTTAAAGTTAAGCGAAGCCCCCATTCCAAATTTAACGATAGTGTTCGCGCTGAGTTTTCTGTTTAAAGCGTAATCGTAATGGGCTTTGCCATTTTCACTTTTAAGATTTTCAACGTAAAAAAGCGCGGTGTCACGCAAAAGGGATAAAAGGCGTTCTCTAAGTTTTTTCTGCTCTTTAACCTTTTCGTCGTCATAATTAATTTCGGGCAAAGGCATATGCGCGCGCTCTGCCAAAAATTTAACCGCGTCACCAAAATCAAGCGATTCAATTTCTCTAATAAAACTTATAACGTCACCACTTTTATGGCACCCAAAACAATAATAAAACTGCTCGGTGGAATTAACCGAAAAAGACGCCGTCTTTTCGTGATGAAAAGGGCATTTTCCCCAAAAATTACCGCCACGCTGTTCTAAACGAACGTATCTGCCGATAACGTCTACTATATCGTTTTTGTTTTTAAGTTCTTCC
This sequence comes from Clostridiales bacterium, assembly GCA_015055725.1. Lineage (GTDB taxonomy): Bacteria > Bacillota > Clostridia > Christensenellales > Borkfalkiaceae > UBA1259. The sequence goes on from SVHO01000004.1 coordinate 56,069, forward strand.
ATGAACTTAACGTCAAAGCCTTTCATATTAAAGTTTCCACTTTTTTGGTATAAAAATTTCACTAAAAGTTTTTACCACGTAAATATCGCTCATTCCCGAAATATAATCGCAAAGCACCACGTCAACGCCGTCAACGTCTAAGCGGTTATAAAAGAATTCGGGAAGATGTGATAAATTTTCTTTATAATATTCGTAAAGCGCGGTAAGCATTTTATCCGCACGCTCTTCTTCGGTGCGGAAAGTTTTATCGTTATACACGTTGTCAAACATAAACGTGCGAAGTTCCATAGTTGCATCAGCAACGTCTTTTTCCATTTCAACCGTGTTTTTGCCGTCACTCGCATTATAAATAGATGAAAGCATTTTGTTTATGCGCTTACTTGAACTTTCCCCTAAAAGTTCAATGGCATATTTTGGCAAATCGTTTTTAGTGATAAATCCCCCGTCGATAGCGTCGTCAATATCGTGATTTATGTATGCAATTCTATCCGCCAAGGAAACAGCTTTGCCTTCCAAGGTTTTAGGGTTGCTATTCATTTTATGGTTAATAATTCCGTCAACCACTTCTCTAGTTAAATTAAGTCCTGCCCCGTCGTTTTCAAGAAAGTCCACAACTCTACCCGACTGAACGTTGTGTTCAAAGCCGTTTGGGTTTAATCTTCCTAAAATTCGTTCACCCGAATGTCCGAAAGGGGTGTGCCCCAAATCGTGCCCCAAAGCAATTGCTTCAGTTAAATCTTCATTAAGGCTTAAAGCACGCGCAATACCGCGCGCAATTTGTGAAACGTTTAAGGTGTGAGTTAAACGCGTTCTATAATGGTCTCCCTCTGGCGAAAAGAAAACTTGCGTTTTGTTCTTTAACCGCCTAAACGCTTTACAATGGATAATTCTATCTTTATCGCGTTGAAAATCCGTGCGCATAGGGCAAGCGTCTTCAAAGCGCAATCTACCCACCGTGTCAATAGACTTACACGCAAAAGGTGATAAAAACATTTGCTCTTTTTGTATCGTTTTTTCTTTCATAAATTTACCAAATGAATTTTCTTACGCATAGTAATACGCAATCTTTAACTCTTTACCCTTTTTTATTTTTAAACTTTATTATTAAAAAATATATACTTTATCAAAATAAGACAAATTCCTAAAAAATCTTACAAAAAAGAGCAAAAAAACTTGGCTTTTTACCAAGTTTTTTTGCTTATTTAACGTTTAATATTTTTTTTAAAAATTTTCCCGTGTGGCTATTTAGATTCATAGCAACTTGTTCTGGCGTGCCGGTTGCAACAACCGTTCCACCACCGCTTCCACCTTCAGGCCCTAAGTCAACGATATAATCAGCAAGTTTTATAACGTCTAAATTATGTTCAATTATAACAATCGTGTTGCCTGCTTCTTGCAAACGTTGTAAAACGGTGCAGAGTTTATCCACGTCATAACTGTGCAAGCCCGTGGTCGGTTCGTCTAAGATATAAAGCGTTTTTCCAGTTGCACGCTTAGATAATTCGGTTGCAAGTTTAACCCTTTGTGCTTCGCCACCCGATAGCGTGGTTGAACTTTGACCCAACTTAATATAACCAAGCCCAACGTCTTGCAAGGTTTTTATTTTATTATATATGCTAGCAATAGGCTTAAAAAACTCACACGCTTGGTCAACGGTCATATCTAAAACGTCGCTAATGCTTTTCCCTTTATATTTAACTTGCAGAGTTTCTCTATTATACCTTTGCCCCTTGCACACTTCACAAGGAACGTACATATCAGGTAAAAAGTGCATTTCTATTTTAATTATTCCGTCTCCCTCACAATTTTCACAACGGCCACCTGCAACGTTAAAAGAAAACCTTCCAGCCTTATAACCGCGCTCTTTAGCATCTGGCGTAGATGCAAAAAGTTCGCGAATAGTGGAAAACACACCCGTGTAAGTTGCAGGGTTGCTCCTTGGCGTTCTGCCGATAGGCGACTGGTCAATAGCAATAACCTTATCAAAATGTTCAACTCCGTCAATGCCGACACACACGCCTGCGCGAATTTTCGCGCCGTTTAGTTGTGATGCGAGCGCAGGATAAATTATTTCGTTTACGAGCGAACTCTTTCCACTTCCGGAAACGCCCGTGACAGCCGTTATAAGCCCAACGGGGAAAGAAACGTCAATGTTTTTAAGATTGTTTTGTTTTGCGCCTAAAACTTTAAGCCACCTTCCGTCAGGCTCTTTTCTAAATTTTGGCACTTCGATTTTTCTTCTGCCCGAAAGGTAATCACCCGTTATAGAACGTGGCTCTTTTATAATATCTTCAACGCTTCCACACGCAACCACTTCGCCACCGTGAACGCCCGCTTTAGGACCTATATCAACTATATAGTCTGCCGAACGCATAGTGTCTTCGTCGTGTTCAACTACGATAAGAGTGTTGCCTAAATCACGAAGTTTTTTGAGCGTTCCAATAAGTTTTTCGTTATCGCGTTGATGAAGCCCTATACTCGGCTCGTCTAAGATATAAAGAACACCCGTAAGTCCGCTACCAATTTGAGTTGCAAGCCTTATCCTTTGCGCTTCGCCACCCGATAATGTCGACGCGTTTCTTGAAAGTGTTAAATATCCCAAACCAACGTCTATTAAAAAGTTTAGGCGCGCCTTTATTTCTTTTATTATAGGCGTAGAAATGAGCGTTTCCGTGTTGCCAAAAGTTAGCCCTTCGATAAAATTATAAAGTTCAACAACCGACATATCGGTAAGTTCTGCAATATTTTTTCCACCAACCTTAACGGCAAGCGCTTCTTTTTTAAGGCGTTTTCCGTGACAAGTGTTGCACGGGTGCACGCTCATATAACGCTCTATTTCACTCTTTGTATAGTCACTTGAAGTTTCACGGTATCTGCGCTCTAAATTAGGGATTATGCCTTCCCACGCGCTTTCATAACTTCCGCTAAAAGTCTTAGTATCGTAATTTATTTTGACCTTTTCACCGTTAGTTCCGTAAAGCAAAATTTTATAAACGTGTTCGGGTAAATCTTTAACGGGCGTGTCTAAATCAAAGCCGTATCTTTTAGCAAGGGCGTTAAAATAAATATTTGCCATTTTGCCGTTATCTAAATTCCAACCCGTGATAGTCATTGCGCCTTCACGCAAAGTTTTATTCGGGTCACGAACAACTAACTTTTCATCAATTTCATTTCTAAACCCCAACCCCAAACACTCTGGGCAAGCACCGTAAGGATTATTAAACGAAAACAAGCGCGGTTCAATTTCTTCAATGCTAATATTACAATCGGGGCACGCGTATTTAGTAGAATATAAAATACTCTCTCCGTCAAGCACCTTTATCACCACTAAACCGTCTGCAAGTTTAACGGCGGTCTCTAAACTATCCGCTAAGCGTTTTTCAATGCCTTCTTTTACGATTAGCCTATCTATAACCACGCTTATCGTGTGCTTAACGTTTTTATCAAGTTTAATTTCTTCTGATAAATCGTAAACTATTCCGTCCACTTCAACGCGCGCATAACCGCTTTTTTTATAACTTTCAAAATTTTTTGAATATTCCCCTTTTTTGCCACGAACTACGGGTGCGTTTATTAATATTTTAGTTCCTTCGCCAAGCGCCATAACTTTATCGGTAATTTGGTCAACCGTTTGGCGCGAAATTTCCCTACCACATTGTGGACAATGCGGAACACCCACACGCGCGAACAACAACCTAAAATAATCGTAAATTTCAGTCACCGTTCCAACAGTTGAGCGTGGGTTGTGCGAAGTTGTTTTTTGGTCGATAGAAATAGCAGGCGACAACCCTTCAATGCTTTCAACGTTTGGTTTTTCCATTTGCCCTAAAAACATACGCGCATAACTTGAAAGACTTTCAACGTATCTGCGCTGACCTTCAGCGTAAATAGTTTCAAAAGCCAGCGTACTTTTTCCGCTACCAGAAAGCCCCGTAAACACCACCAACTTATCACGGGGAATAGTTAAATCAATATTTTTAAGGTTATTTTCCTTAGCGCCTTTTATCTTTATATAATCCATAATTTTACTTTCTCATCTTTAACTTAAGTTTTGCAATAGTATCTCTAATTTCAATGCACTTTTCAAAGTCAAGGTTAGCGGACGCAATTTTCATAAGCGCCTTTAACTTTTCAATTTCTTCTGGGATATCTTGCTTTTTAATATCTTTAGTTCTATCCACTTTTTTAGTTATTTCAAGCGTGTTGACCACGTTTTTAACTATAGTTTTAGGAATTATGCCGTGCTCTTTGTTATATTCGCTTTGTATTTCTCTACGCCTTTTTGTTTCGTCTATTGCACGCTTCATACTGCCAGTTATAACGTCTGCATACATTATAACCCTGCCTTCAGCGTTTCTCGCCGCTCTACCCACCGTTTGAATAAGCGAAGTTTCGCTTCTCAAAAAGCCTTCCTTATCCGCATCTAAAATAGCCACGAGTTTAACTTCGGGAAGGTCTAATCCTTCGCGCAAAAGGTTAATTCCACAAAGCACGTCAAACTCACCCGTTCTCAACGCCGAAACGATTTCAATTCTTTCCATCGTGTCTATATCGCTGTGCATATAGCGCACTTTAACGCCGTTCTCTTTAAGATATTCGGTTAAACTTTCCGCCATTTTTTTGGTTAAGGTGGTTATTAAAACTCTGCCCTTTTCAGCAACCACTTTATTTATCTCAATAAGTAAATCGTCTATTTGGTTCTTAGTTGGCTTAACGGTTATTTCAGGGTCTATAAGCCCCGTGGGGCGAATAAGTTGTTCAACCACTTGCCCCGCTTGTGATAATTCATATTTAGCAGGCGTTGCCGAAACACACACCAGTTGTCCAATGCGCGCGTCAAATTCTTCAAACGTTAAAGGTCTATTATCAAACGCCGATTTTAGCCTAAACCCATATTCCACCAAGTTGGTTTTTCTTGACCTATCTCCGTTATACATTGCGCCTATCTGCGGAATAGTCATATGCGATTCGTCAATAAACACAACGAAATCTTTTGGAAAATAATCTAACAACGTAAAGGGTGGCTCGCCTATATTTCTGCCGTCAAAATAACGGCTATAATTTTCTATTCCCTTGCAAAAACCAATTTCCTTTATCATTTCTATATCGTAATCGGTGCGTTGCTTTAATCTTTGCGCTTCGATAAGTTTACCTTGTTCGTTAAAAAAACGCACTTCGTCGTCACGGTCACGCTCAATGGCGCACACGGCAACGTTAAGTTTTTCTTGCGCAACGGCATAGTGGCTTGCAGGAAAAATTACCGCGTGCTTTAACTCGGATATAATTTTACCCGAAACGAATTCAACTTCTAAAATTCTATCTATATTGTCCCCGAAAAATTCAACTCTAATTAACACTTCGGTGTTAGACGAAGGGAAGATATCCACGATATCACCGCGCACTCTAAAAGACGAGCGTGAAAAGTCCACGTCACGCCGAGTATACTGTATAGCGACCAATTTTCTCATAAGTTGGTCACGGCTAATTTGGTCGTCTGGGCGGAGTGAAAGAGCCAAGCGATAATACTCTTCTGGCGCACCCAAACCGTATATGCACGAAACGGATACAACAACTATAGTGTCAGAGCGTTCTGATAAAGAACAGGTTGCAGAGTGCCTTAACTTATCGATTTCGTCGTTAATAGCAAGGTCTTTTTCTATGTAAGTATCCGTACTTGGAATATACGCTTCGGGTTGATAGTAATCGTAATACGAAACGAAAAATTCAACGCGATTATTTGGAAAGAACTCTCTAAACTCGTTGCAAAGTTGTGCTGCAAGCGTTTTGTTGTGCGCAATAACTAAGGCAGGGCGATTTACGTTTGCAATAACGTTTGCCATAGTGAAAGTTTTGCCCGAACCCGTCACACCCAAAAGCACCTGCGTGCGCAAACCGTCACGCAAGCCGTCAGTTAACTTCGCGATTGCTTGCGGTTGGTCACCCGTAGGTTTATAATTAGATTTAAGTTCAAAGTTCCTTTTTTCCATACTAAAAAATTGCCTTTAAAATTAGTCCTACAACAAAACTTAATAATGCAAAAGAAATGGTCAAAACCAAACGGAAAATTAAATTTCTTTTCATCACTTTTAATCCGCGCGTATATCCTTTGCCCTTTTCTTTTATGGTCACGCAATAAACTGTTTCTCCGTGGCGGTCTGAATAAATCAAATCAAAATAACCGTCGGCACAAAGGTCTTTAACTATTAGTTCAAGTTTGGTTTGGCTTAAAGTTTCAACGCCTGAAATTTTTATTAAATCTGCAGGCGTTATTAAAATGGTGCTTTTATCTTTACACTCGTTGCAAAGCGCAATCATAATTTTGTTTTCTGTCTTAGAAAGCATCAAATCACCCCTAAAACCACGAGCAAAATTATTAAAGATAATCCGCCCGAAAGCGCGCCTAAAAACGAATATAAAAAATAAAACTTTTGCGCGTGCGCCCTTTCAATTTCGCACTCTATTTGATTTTCAAAAACTAATCTGCCCTTGTTTAACGGGCATAAACAAATTTCAAAATCATCTTGATACTTAACGCTTATATATTCTCTATCCGAAAGCGTTTTAACGCAATCTAAAACGCTTTGGCTATCTAAACCGAACTTTACAGGCATAGAAGAAAGCAAATATTCCGTATCAAAAACTTTATATCCCGACCCAACGCAGTCCCTGTTGATTATATTGAGCAATGAAAGACATCTTTTATCAAGCATATAGCACCTTCCACGCTAAATATTTTGCAACTTTTTTGGGTTTTATATACATAATTTTACCACAATAACGCGCTGTTGTAAACAAAAAACGCACCACGAATTTTATGGTGCGTTTAAGTTATTTAATTTTTTTACGGCGCGCATTTAAGAATACGTATAACCCGATAAAGAGCGCAACGGAAAGTATCAACACGGCAAAAGAAACGCCTGATGAAACTTGCTCGCCAAAAAAGTAAATATTGCAGTCTACTGCGTCTTTAAAGCCGTTTATCGCTTGCTCTGGCAAGTTATTATTTGTCATTTCTCTTATAACACCGTTAAGACAATGATTTCTTAATAGCGAAGTTCCATAAGTGCCTGGTGAAAACATTAAAACGTCCCTTAGCCCTTGTGAAAAAGAAGAGAGTGGCATATACGCACCACTTATAAATCCATAACACGAACTGACTATAGAGCCAACTGCTGAAATTTGACCTTGAGTTGATAAAAAATAATTTATAACCGAAGATAACGCAGTTCCTAACGTGACTAAAATAATTACGTCTAACAGTAAAAGCAACACGTCTAAAAAGGATAAATACCAACCAATAGTCGCAATATAAATAAGCCCTGCCGTTAGCGCAACCAAACAAATTATAAGCGTTGAAATGGTGGTTGCAACGTAGTATGATAGCGCCATAGTAGACGGTTTAACGGGTGACATCAACATATCCTTTCTTGCGCCCGAAACTTTATCTTGAACCATAAGCATATTAGAACAAAATGAAACGGTTATGCAACTGACTGATAAAAGCGAAGAAAGCAACTGTCCACCAACCGCGCCGTTTATAACGCCGTCTGATAAAGTCACGCCCATTTGTGAAAAAATTGAACTCAAACTATCGCGATAAACGTTTGCAAGAAAAGTTGCGTAAAGCACCAACAAAATAAGCGGTGTTATTAGAGAAGTGAAAAACAAACCTTTATCTTTAAAAAACAGTTTTACGTTTCTGCCGACTAAACTTTTAAAAATTTTCATTTTGCGCCCCCTTCACCAAGCGATTTTCCCGTGACGGTTAAAAACACCGAATCCATCTTACCTTTCATAACTTCGTAGTCCTTAAAAATTTCGGGGTATTTAACAATTAACGCAGTTGCCATAGCGGTGTTTTCAACTGAAAGCCTTATCGCTTGCCCCGTACGCTTAAACGGAACACCCAAGTTTTTAACTTGTTCTTCCGAAACGCCGTAAAGATAAATAAAGTCTCCCGAATAATTATTTTTTAAGTCAACGGGCGTTCCCTCGGCAACAATTTTGCCGTTATCAATGATAACCACGTAATCAGCGTCAGACGCTTCTTCCATGTAGTGCGTGGTTAAAAACACGGTCATATTTTTTTCTTTTCTAAACTGCTCAATCACTTTCCAGAGAGTTGTGCGAGTTTGGGGGTCTAAACCTGTTGTCGGCTCGTCTAATACCAAAATTTTAGGGTCGTGAAAAAGTGCGCGTGCAATATCTATTTTTCTTCTTTGTCCGCCCGAAAGTTTATTTACCGAGCGGTGCAAATAATCCTTAAAATCTAAAATCGAACAAAGATATTCTAATCTTTCTTCAAAATCTTTGTCGTGTATTCCATATAAAGACGCGCGATTTTTCAAGTTGTCGTAAACGGTGAGCGATTTATCTAACACGGAATTTTGGAAAACGACGCCTATTTTACTCTTTAATGAATGTGCGTCCACGTCCGTGTCAACACCGTCGATGAAAACTTTACCGCCGTCCTTTTCGAGCGTACCGCACATAATGGAAATAGTGGTCGATTTGCCCGCACCGTTGACACCCAAAAAGGCAAAAAGTTCGCCTTCTTTTACCTTAAAACTTAAATCGTCAACCGCTTTAACTTGCCCAAAACTCTTTTTTAAGTTTTCAATCTTAATTATATTAACCATAATTATCTCCTAAAAGGCTCTTTCAATAGATTCAAGTTATACTTTTCAACTAAAAGCATAGCCTTTTCAATCAACTCAGTTTGTAAAAACATTTGTGGCTCGTGTGCATCGTATCCTATAACTATATCGTTGCCGATTTCGCCTGCAATTCTGAAAAACTCTTCGGTAGGATAGCCTCTATTTTTACTTAAACCTAACAAGTTAATTTCTAACGGAATACTCATATTTTTAGCACCTTGACATAATCTTATATACGCTTCTTTTTTCTTTTCACCGTCAATACAACCGTTAAATTGCATTAAATCTGGGTGCGCAAGATATAAAAAGCAACCTGTTCTTAACCCTTCAAGAACATTGTCTACGTAATCATTTAAATCTTTTATATCGTGTGTGGGAGCATAAACGTATAAATCAGCACGTTGTTCGTGTAAATAGTGTTGCCCAAGAATTAAATAATCTGGTTTAACCGTGCCTAGCAGTTCCATTTCTTTTTTATGGAAATTTGGATAATACTCCACTTCAAAACCAAGTAAAATTTCTATATCTGTTTGATATTCTTTTTTTAATTTCCTTACGCTTTGAGCATATTCGTTTAACATATTGAGTGGCATTTGGTCTTTATAATGCCCATCTTTACAAGCAAAAATATATGGCGCATGGTCTGCAAACCCCAACACTTTTATTCCACTTTTAATCGCTTTTTCAACATATTCTTTGTCACTACCAACTGCATGCCCACAACGAATAGTATGAGTATGATAATTATATAACATATTTCACCTTTCTAAAATATTTTCAAATGTTTGTTTTTAAAATTAAAGTTGAACATGTATTTACTTTTTAAATTTTTTATGTTAAAATGTTATTGTTATGGAAAATATATATAACAATTTTATAAACTACGCACACCGTGGTGCGAGTGAATACGCACCCGAAAACACTTTGCTATCCTTTTATTTAGGTCTTTATATGGGTGCAAACGGCATTGAAACGGACGTTCAACTGACCAAAGACGGCGTGCCCGTTCTTTTCCACGACGACACGTTAGAACGCATGACGGGCGAAAAAGGTTGTGTTGCCGATTATACTTTTAGCGAACTTCAATCTTTTAACGTTAAGAAAAACGGCTTAACTGATAAAATCGTTTCTTTTGAAGATTTCTTAGCGCATTTTTCTCATAAGAACTTAACTTTTGCAATTGAACTTAAAGGTGACGGCACTGCGATAAAAAGCGTTGACCTTTTAAGAAAGTATAATATGCTAAGTAAAACGATTATAACTTCTTTTAAATTCAAAGAATTAGTTGACGTTAAAACTTATGCGCCCGAATTTAGAACGGGTTATCTTGCCCTTGAAGATATTGACGACACTCTTTTAGATAAAATGAAAGAAACGGGCATTGAAGAACTTTGCCCCGAATCAAAAGTTATCACGGCTGAAAAAGTTAAAGAGTGGAAAGAAAAGGGCTTTGAAGTACGCGCTTGGGGAATATATAACGAACAAATTATGAAAGACGTTTATCACACCGGCGTTAACGGAATGACGGTCAATTTTCCAGATAAACTAACTGAATATATAAGGAACTTAAAATGAAGGTATTAAGAACGCAAAAAAACAGCAAAAACTGCATAGTGTGCGGTATGGAAAACCCCTTTGGGTTAAAAGCACCTTTTTACGTTTTAGATAACGATAGCGTTGCAAGTGTTTTTTCCTTTCAATTTGAACACCAAAGTTATCCTGACCGCACTCACGGCGGTATGATTGCCACTCTGCTTGACGAACTTATGGGCAGAGCTCTTTGGATTAACGAACCCGAAACTTTCGGTGTGACGACGACTATGAACGTCACCTATCGCAAGCCCGTGCCGTACGGAACAAAATTAAAGGCGCGCGGATATATAACTCACAATTCAAAAATTGGCTTTTCAGCGCAAGGCGAAATTTACGATATGAACGGCAACTTGCTTGCGCAAGCCAATGCAAGATATCTAAAAATGTCGTTTAATAGGGCGTTTGGTGAAGGGCATAACGTTCACGAAGAAATGTGCTATGAAATGCCAATGGATTTAGACGAAATTGATTTTCCAGAGAAAACAAACGTATAAAACTTGGCAGTTGCATAAAGCAACTGCCTTTTTTATATAATCAAACGTCTAATTCAGGTGGCACGTCAATTTGGTCTGAAACGTATTTACCGTTTTTCTTTCTTTGGCGCACACACTCACTGAGTAAATATTCTATTTGCCCGTTAATAGACCTAAAATCATCTTCCGCCCAAGATGCAATTGCATCGTATAATTTTGCCGACACACGCAAGGGAATTTGTTTTTTATCTTTATCGTTCATCTCAATATAAACTTCCAGAATTTACTATAGGCTGTGCATCTTTATTCCCGCAAAGAACAACTAAAAGATTTGAAACCATTGCAGCCTTTCTTTCTTCATCAAGATTAACGATTTCTTTTTCGCTTAATTTTTCAAGAGCCATTTCAACCATACCGACAGCGCCGTCAACAATCATTTTTCTTGCGTCAATTATTGCTGATGCTTGTTGGCGTTGCAACATAACCGCAGCAATTTCAGGGGCATATGCAAGATAAGTTATGCGCGCTTCAATAATTTCTATTCCTGCTTCTTGAACTCGGCTTTGAATTTCATCTTTAATCCTTTGAGCAACAACTTCACTCGAACCCCTTAAACTGCCTTCATCAGCAACACCATCTCCCGTTGTGTCAACACCTTGCGCAACGTCATAAGGATAAATTCTAACGATATTACGAAGCGCAGCGTCACATTGAAGTGAAAGATACTCTTTATAATTATCAACGTTAAACACTGCTTTTGCAGTATCAACAACTTTCCACATAACCGCGATTCCAATTTCTATCGGATTACCTAAACAATCGTTAATTTTTTGACGGCTATTATTAAGCGTCATAATCTTCAATGAAATTTTATTTACACTGCCATTATATTTTAAATTTTTATTTAATAACTCAACTGCAACGTTTTCACGCTCACCACTAACGTCACCACTTTGATTAAGCCTTGTTTTTGAGGCAGGGTTAACGCTAACACAAAAAGGATTAACCATATAAAAGCCATCACCTTTTAACGTTCCAACATATTTGCCGAATAAGGTTAAAACAAGCGCTTCTTGTGGTTTCAATATTTTAAGCCCAACGTATGGCACCCAACCAATGCTAATCCATATTATACCAACAACAAAAGCGACAATAGATAAAATATCAGTTCTTGTTTCAATCAATATCGCACCATATACGAAAACGCCAATTCCCACAAGATATGCTAAACTTATTAAAACAAGCCAAAACATACCATTTTTCTTATTACATAAAATCTTTTCTTGCATAATTACTCTCCATTATTTATATGATATCAAAATGATATCACATTTTTTTTATAATGTCAATTATTATTAACACTTTTTTTCCCTCTTTTCATATTATACACTGTGACACAAAGGAGGAATTTTTTTATATGTGTTGTCTTTTTGGCAATAATAACTGCAACTGCAATTGTAATAACAATCGCCCTAACACGGTGTTTATCCGTGGTCCTATCGGTCCTACGGGCGCAAGTGGTGCAAGGGGTCCACAGGGTCCACAAGGCCCCGTTGGTCCTATAGGTCCTCAAGGTCCCACGGGTGCAACGGGTGCAACTGGTGCAAGGGGTCCACAAGGGCCACAAGGTCCTGCCGGTCCTATAGGTCCTCAAGGTCCCACGGGTGCAACGGGCGCGACTGGTGCAATCGGTCCACAAGGGCCACAAGGTCCTGTTGGCCCTACCGGTGCTACTGGTGCAACTGGCCCTATCGGCCCTGTTGGTCCTACGGGCGCAACGGGTCCTGTCGGTCCGCAAGGGCCTGCTGGTTTAGGCGACGCTCTTTACGCATGTTCTGGCGCTCAAACGGTTGATGCAGATGCAATTATACCTATTGCACTAATATCTTCTACGCCCGACACTTCTATAAGCGTTTTAGATAACGCAGTGACTTTGAGTGAAGACGGGGTTTATTTGGTTTCATATTTTTCTTCGGGTGACGTTCCCGCTGGTGACTTTGTGACTTCGCTTTACCTTAACGGAAGTGCTTTAACTGACGAAACAATTGTTCAATCAAACGGCGCGGGTGCTGGAAGTAAAACCATCGTTATAGACGCGACGGCTGGCGACGAGTTATCACTTTATAACACTTCGGCAAGGCCGTCAACTTTAACTGGTGCTTCGATAACGGTTGTTAAACTTGTATAGTTTTTCTTCTTATAACCTAAAAACGACCACGGTATTACTTACCGTGGTCGTTTGTTATTTTAACGTTATTCAATCATATTAGATAGGCGTCTAAGTGACATACGTCTACGCATAAAGGGATGATATTTAAGCCCTTCTTGTTCAAGTTCTTTTGAAACTTCAATTTCTTCACAAGTGGTGGCGCACCCTGCCCTTTTCATAGCGTCTAAAATTTGCTCATAACTTGGAACGGACGCTATAATTTCTCTTATTTTATCCCAATTTTCTTGTATTGTTTTGGGGTCGATAGAGTCTGTTATCGTATCGGGAGTGTTGAGTTTAATAACTTCGTCTTTAAGGTCGCCGTAATGCAAATAAACGTCTTCCCAGTCAACCACTTCTCTTTTGGCTTTAACTTTCTTTTTTTGATATAGTTTAGAATACTCTTTCATAATAAGCAAGGTTGCAACCCCCACTTTTTTACCGTGAAAATCTGAAAGTTTTCCGTCAAGCAATTTTTTGCACTCCCAAAAGTGTGAAAGAATATGTTCCGTTCCACTTGCTGGGCGAGAGTTTTGAACGAAGCTCATACCTATCCCCGTAAGCAACAAGGCTTCTAAAACGGCTGTTGCACTCTCTTCGTCACAAAGCGTGATTTTATCTGCAAGCGACATTATTTTATCAGTTGCTTGCCTTGTTAAATTAGCAATCTTTTCGCAATAATATTCGCCCGTTATTAGCGCAGAAACTTGCCAGTCTATAAGGCCAACGTATTTGCCCACCATGTCGCCGAAACCCGCACTCTTTAAGTATGCAGGCGCATTTGCTAAAATCTTAGTGTCAGCAATAACTACTTCTGGCGACTTTGCCCCGTAAGTAATCTTAAAATTACCGTTAGTTAAAGGGGCGCAATAAGATGCAAACCCATCCATACTCGGCGCAGTTGCAAAAATGCAAAGGGGTTTATTTAGTTCACTACAAGCCTTTCTACATATATCGTTAAGTGAACCCGTTCCAACCGAAATCACGCCGTCACAATCGATAAGCAACTCGTTGATAACCTTAACCTGTTCTACAGTTGCTTCTCTTAAATTATCGTAAATCTTAAACTTAACGTTAAATCCATTTAACGCTTCTAAAATGCCGTCAGACGCTTTTAACGTGTTTTGGTCGGCAACTAAAAGCAAATTTTTATCAAAACCGTTGCGAATCAAAATCTCGCCAACGTCTTTTGTTATTCCGCTACCTATAGAAACTTCTTGAAGCGACGTTTGGTGTTTATGCCCGCAAGCGCAATTTTCAAATTCTTTTTTAATTTTTTCTAAATCAAACATACTTTTCCCTAAGTTTTTATATCCTTTTATCAGTTATAATTTCCACACCGCCCGCGCTATCAACTTGAACTGAAATCGTTCCGTAAACGTCCGTTCTCCACAAATTATAGTTCGGGTTAGCAAAATTAAGCCTATCTAAAACGTCACGGTTGGGGTGTTGATAATTATTATCGCCGTGCAAAGAAATAACTGCGTGCTTTGGCTTTAACACGCCTAAAAAATTACTTCCACTCGAATCGTTTGAACCGTGATGCCCAACTTTAAGAAAATCCACGTTTTCTAAATCAACGTTAACCCCTAAACTGTTATAAAAGAGTTTATTTGTGTGTGCGTTTTCTATTGCAATTTCTTCTTGCGCGATAGGTGCGTCACCCGTGAAAACAAATTTAACCCCGCGCGACTCAATATATATTATTGGCGAAAGGGCGTTTGAAAGGTTTGCCGTTGGTGACGGACTGCTTAAAAAATCATCATAACTGCTATCGTTTAACTGGGCAGGGTTTGGCGACAAAAAAGCAAAGCCGTAATCATCACCTCTTTCGCAAATAAAACTGCTAGAAGTTGTAATCTCAACTTGCTTTTCGTTTAATAGCGTTTGCGCACAAGAAAAGGTTGGATAAAGCAACGCGTGTTCGCCCGTTTGTGGCAAATACGCCTTTTTAACGTTAAAATTATTTATGATAGAAAGGGCGTTTCCCGTGTGGTCGGAATCAGGGTGAGTTAAAACCAAATAATCTACGTTTTTCACGCCGTAATCTTTCAAAAAGCCAACTATAAACTCAGATAAGTCTTCGTCTTTTTCAGCGCAATCGATAAGCATATTTTTACCGTCGGAAAAGCGAATAAAAATGCAGTCACCCTGTCCAACGTCAAGAAAATGCACGGAAAAGCCGTCAAATATCTCTCTTTCACTCTTTTTGTGCAAAGATTTTGGTGAACAAGCAACAAAGAAAATCAGACACAAAAAAATCGCCAAAATTTGCACGAAAATTTTTCTTTTGTTTTTCATTTGTTTATTTTTTAACTTTACCGTATGAAAGTTTCTTAATATCACTTTTTATTTTGTCCATATATGAAAGGGCTTCTTGATAGCCTATATCATACATTTGATTGCCAGAACCTATTGAAACGGATGAATAATCGTTTAGGTTAGGGTGCAACATAACGTCACTAAACTCATATCCCTTCGCCTTAGGGTTTTCAACCTTAGATATATAGGTTGGAAAAATTTTTGAAAGCAAATTTGATTTAGATGACTTTGTTGAAAGGTCAATACCTATAACGTAATCCGCACCCATTTGTTTAACTAAATCGGCAGGGATAGAGTTAGTATACGCTCCGTCAATATATCTAACTCCGTTTATAACGACAGGTTTAAAAAAGGGTGGAATACTGCTCGACGCGCAAAGCGCGCGCGCAACGCTTCCACTATCGAAAACGTGCTCTTCACCACTTTCAAGCTCGGTTGCAACTGCCTTAAAAGGCTTTTTCATTTCTTCAAAATTTAGCGAGCCTATTTCCCTATCTATCACCTTAAACATACCTGACGAATCCATTCTAATCATAAAAAGATTTTTGATGTCGTCAATATCAATGCGTTTAAGAAGTTCTCCAATATCGGTTGAAGTATAGCCTTCTGCAACGAACGCACCTATTATACTGCCGATGCTCGTGCCGGCAATAACGTCAAACTCAATGCCGTTTTCTTCAAACGCTTTAAGCGCGCCAAGATGAGCAAACCCCTTTGCCCCGCCAGAGCCAAGCGCAAGCCCGATTTTGATTTTTTTAGGTTTATTTCTTCTAAAAAGCCAACTAAAAAAGCCCATTATCCACCATTTAATCCTTGTTTTCAGTTTTTTGTTTTGAAACTTTAACTATCAAAACGATTAAGAATATAACTGCAAGCGCAAACAATCCATAAAGAATATAATCAAGCGCGATTATAGACCAAATCACCATGCAAAGTTGGGCAAGCCCCGCTATAATAAGCCCTGCAACTAAGTTGCCGATAATTACGGGCAAAATTGCGTCTCTAAACCTTAAATTTAGAAAAACTGCTATTGCCGTTCCCGTCCAAACGCCCGTCATAGGCAACGGGATTGCAACGAAAATAAACACGCCGAGTTGTTTTAAAAGCGTTAAACTTAATTTGGAACTTTTTCCCTTTTCTTGTTGACTTTTTAACGCAGTATCCGCCTTTTCAACACAATAATTTTCGGCTTTTACGGCAAGTTTTGAGATGAACTTTATTTTTTTGAGCAAGTTCAATAAAGGCTTTAACAAAAAATAAATCGGGAAAAACACTAAGGTTGAACCAAGATAAGCAAGCGCAAACGACTCTAAAAAGCCCATTCCCACGCCACGCGCAAAAACTATCCCGCCTTTAAGTTCTATAAGCGGAAAAAAAGACATAACTAAGGTCGCAAAAAAATCATTACCTATAAGCGATGAAATAAATTGTACCATTTCGCACCAAAAATATTGTTTTTTTTATTAAATATCAGTATAATGTAAATAATGAAAAAAATCAACTAAATAAATATTATTTAGTTTAGGGTTTAGTTATGACAACGCAAAAAATGTTATCGGTTATGCGAAAAGGCATAACCCAATATCAACTTATCCGTGACGGCGACAAAATTGCCGTGGGTGTTTCAGGTGGAAAAGACAGCGTGACGCTTTTAAAACTTTTAGCCGAATATAGGCGATTTTCCCCCGAAAAATTCGACCTTATCGCTATTTCAATAGACCTAAATTTTCCCCAAGCGAAAACGGATTTTACACCCATTAAAGAACTTTGTGAGAGCCTTAACGTTGAATATCACGTTGAAAAAACGGATATAGGAACTATCGTTTTTGACGTTAGGAAAGAATCTAATCCCTGCGCATTATGTTCAAAAATGCGCAAAGGCGCGTTAAATAGCGTTGCAAAAGAAAAAGGGTGCAACAAAGTTGCGTTAGGGCATCACAGAGACGATATGATTGACACTATGATGCTTTCTCTTTTATACGAAGGCAGGCTTTCAACCTTTGCCCCAAAAAGTTATTTAGATAAAATAGATTTAACCCTAATTAGACCTATGATTATGGTAAAGGAAACTGACGTTATCTCTTATTCTAAAACCTTGCCCGTGGTTAAAAGTTGTTGCCCCGCAAACAAACTGACAAAGCGTGAATACGTTAAAGACCTTATTTCGTCAATCGGAAAAGATATCCCAGAAGTTAGAGATATGATGTTTACCGCGCTTATTCACCCCGAACGCTATAACCTTTTCGACAAGTTTGAAAAGGACGTAGATAGATTATAATCACAAGCAACAAAAATTAAACGCCGTCATAAGACGGCGTTTTTTTATTTTGCTCTCTTTTTTGGTTTTTCTTTGTTTATATACGCTATGACGCTAACACCCGTTAATTCTTCAAACTCAGTTTTATCTCTAACGGTGTTATCTAAAACGTAAACGACTAATACTGCCACCGCGGTTATAACTAAACCTATAACACCGCCGAGTATAGCGTATTTGGTGTGCCCAACGTTTGACGTATACGTGCTGTTTCGTTGCGTTGGTATAAGTTCTGCCTCTTTTGCAGGAACTGTATCTTGCAAAATTTGAGAGTTAGCAAACGTTTCAAACAAAACGTCAAGTTTTTCAATTGCAAGTTCAGGCGTTTTATCCGTATAAGTAATTTTGAATATTATGCTTTCTTCTTTTTGCTTGATACCGATTGCACTTGCCGTAATGCTTTCCCCTTCCGTTAGATAAGC
Organism: Clostridiales bacterium; assembly: GCA_015055725.1. GTDB lineage: Bacteria > Bacillota > Clostridia > Christensenellales > Borkfalkiaceae > UBA1259. The sequence continues at coordinate 74,059 of SVHO01000004.1, forward strand.
GTCGTTCGCTTCTTTAATAACGGTTGGGCTTTTAATAACTTCTGAAACTGTTGAAAGAAAAATATCAGCAAGTTCAAAGTTGTTTGCAAGGTTTGCACTTTCCATTTCCGTGCGAAGCATAACCGAGCGCGAAGCGGTGTAAGTTGGCTTAACGTATGCAAGTGAATAGCCTAATCCCAACAAGGTGCAAAGCACGGTCACCATAATCAACAAAACGATATTCTTATAAAGAACTTTAAGAACGGGAATATTATTTGAAGTGTTTTCGTTTATAACGGTGTTTTCTCTTTCCATTATTTACTCACCCCCATATCTTCAATATAAGCAAGAACGCTCGTTCCAGTTAATTCTTCAAGTTCGTCTTTCGATTTAACCGTGTTATCTAAAAGATTAATTATAAACACTAAAATAGCAGAGATAACTAAACCAATCAAAAACCCTATTATTGCAATTTTAGTTTTCGAAACGTCCGTAGTGCAACCCGTATAACCTAACGGCGTGATTGTTATTACAACACCTGGGAAATACTTAGCGCCCTTTTCTCCCATAGTTGAGTTAACTTCGGCACGGAAAGCTTCAACGTAAATTTTTGCCTTGACGATAGCTTCTTCTAAAACCGGGTCGGTATAACTAATGGAAAACACGTAAACGTCACTGTTATCGTTTGCTTTAGTGGTCACGTTAACGTTGCTATCCAAAATATTTTTTTCCGCCGTCATATTTTGGTCGTTATAAGCGTCGTTATGGCTACTAATTTCACCTATAAATTCATCAATGGTATATTCTGGGTCTTTCCCGCGTTCGTTTTGATATCTTACGTATAAAAAATTTGCACGGTCAACCACAACGCCGTCGTCACAAAAATCAACAACGGTATTGAAAAGTTTCATCATAACGTTAACGTTTTCCGTTCCAACAACACCGTTTTGGCGTGACGCCATATAAAGCGCTTCTTCACTCGCTGTGTAGTTAGGTTTTTTGGTGTAAGAATAGCCAACTGCCCCCACCGTGCATAAAATTACCACGGCAAGTATTAGCCATATACTTCTCTTAATAGTGAAAAAAAGACTTTTTAATATGCTTTTTCCCGTTTCCTCAATGCGTTTTTCTTCCATGTTTAACGCCTTTCCCCTAAATATATTTTTTTATTATTGTATCAATAACTTCCATCTTATCAAAAATTGCTTGCGAAAGAGCAATCTGATTGCGCGCTCTATCTAAATTATGGCCAGGATATTTCGTCTTAAAATAAACGTCCCCCATAATATAATCGGTTAAAAATCTAACGGCAAGTTCAACCGTCATAGCGAATACGCCCAAATTCAAAGTTTTCCTTTCAAAATCTGTGAGCGTGTTTTTTAGTTGACTAACGAACCCTTTAGCAAAGGCCTCATATTTATCTATGTCTAAATCAACCTTTTCAACGTTCGGGTCATCTTCAAGCGTGGTATTTGCAATAAACCTAATCGCATCTCCAAAATCGTGTGCAATCGCCCCTGGCATAACCGTATCAAGGTCTAAAACGGCAAGCGCCTCGCCCGTATCCTTATCAAAACTAACGTTGTTGCACTTGGTATCGTTGTGGGTGACGCGAAGTGGAATTTCACCTGCGTCTAAATGTTTTTGAAGTTTACACGCTAACTCTTCAAACTCAAACAACTTCTTAATTTCCGCTTGAACTTTTTTTGCTCTACCACGAACGTCTTCTTTAACCGCACCGTGAAAAACTTTATAACGTTCAACAGTATTGTGAAAGTTTGGTATGGTTATATGTAGTGAATTGGCGTCAAACCCGTCTAAATAGTTTTGAAATTTACCAAACGCCGAGCCAACCCTTTCAATTATCCCTAAATCTTCACAACTATCGTAAGTTATAGAATTATGGATAAAGCGATAGCAACGCCAATAGTCACCCATTTCATCAATAAAAAACGGTTCGCCCGTAGTTTTATTAGCAAAAGCTCGCAAAACAAACTTTTGGGTTGAAAGCCCTTGTTCTTCAATTTGCTTGCGAACATAGTGCGTGACGTTAACGATGTTTTCCATAACCTTTTCAGGTTGTTTAAAAACAGACTTGTTTATGCGCTGAACTATGTAATTTTTTTCTTCGCCTTCTCTTTCAAACCTAACCAAATAAGTGCTATTTATGTTGCCCGTACTTAGTTCAGAGCAATTAATATACCTACCGGCTATATTAAAAGACGAACAGATTTCCCCTATGGTCAAAATATATACCCCTTACCTTACCATCATATATCATTTTAACATAAAAAAACTCTAAAAACAATATAAGTTAAGCCACATTTGGTTTTTAAATGCAAATTTTTGCTAATTTAACTTAGTCTTCAATAATTTTTCCGTTTTTTATCTTTATTTTGCGGTTGCAAATATTTGCAGGCGCTTTTTTATGTGAAACGATTATAAGCGTTATTTCTCTTAGCGACTTTAAATTATCCAAAACCTTTCTTTCAGTTTCTTCGTCAAGCGCGCTAGTCGCCTCGTCAAGCAAAATAACGGGGCAATCACAAAGAACGGCGCGAGCAATCGCAATGCGTTGGATTTGCCCTTCCGAAAGCCCAACCCCGTGTTCGCCAACCACAGTGTTTAACCCGCTTGGAAGTGTACGAACGAATTCGTTTGAAAGGCTTAAATCAAGCGCGCGTTCAATTTCATCGTCCGTTGCATCTTTTTTAATAAAGGTGACGTTTTCTTTAATAGTTCCGCTAAACAACATATTGCCTTGCGGAACGTAAGCAAAAAGCGGTCTAGTGCTGTTATCAAGCGCAACGTTTTCATTTTCGGTTTTAATCGAGATGCTTCCGCCATCTAATTCGTAAACACCGAGCATGAGTTTCATAAGCGTGCTTTTGCCCACGCCCGAACGCCCTTCGATAACGACAAAGTCACCCTTGTTTATGAATAAATTTGCGCCGACCAAAACTTTATCGCGTTCATAAGAAAAGTCAACGTTGTTAAATTCAAAGCCTTTCATTTTAGCGTAAAGTTGGTGCTTATCAATTTTGTTTTTCGACGGTTCTTCTTCAATCTCTTCAATTTCAATAAGCCTTTCGGTTGACGCCACCATAGCGTAATATTTAGGCAACACGTTTGACAAAGATGCAAACGGAACTTGAACGTTATTTACGAGTTGTAAAATTGCAGAAAGCGTGCCATAACTCATACCGCCAAGAATTTTAACCCCACCGTAAATTAGGGCAAATAAATAACCTGCGCTAAAAATAAAGTTATAAGTTGCCGTGCCTAAAACCGAATAATTTTTTCGGCGCATTTTAACCTTAAAGTTTTCGTTTTGCAAATCCTGGGCTTGCTTTTCAATTTTATCGTTAACTGAAAAAACCTTTACTGCTAACAAATTCTCTATGCACTCTTGCATAAAAGAGCGCACCTTACCATCTGTTTCCTGCGTTTTTTTGTGCAAACTTTTAAGTTTTCCACGTAAGAGTGAAATCACGATAAACACTAAAAGACCTGCAACGGTAAACGCAACGGCAAAAATCCAGTCTAAAATAATAAGCGCAACAACCGCACATATAAGCCTTGCAAACGCCGAAACGACGGTTGGCAATATGCTTGAAACGCCTTCGGCAACAACCGAAACGTCAGCCGTAAGCCTATTCATAAGTTCACCGCTGTGATAAGCGCTTATTTTATTTTGCTTTTTATCGAGCACACTTGAAAAGACGTGCGACTTATATTCCATTTCAAGTTTTCCGCGGATATGCTCTGATAAGCCGTTAACAACAATCCTTAAAACGAACTGAATAACGACTATCCCGATTATGCCTATCGCGTAATAAGTGAGCCTTTGAACGCTTTTATAAACGGTTGCGCTATCAATAATTTCTTTAATTGCAAACGCAAAGAGAATAGACATAACCGAAAAAAGAGCGTTGGCTAAAATCAACAAAGCCATATTGACCCGTTGCTTTTTAGAACGCTTTGCTATCCATTTAATCGGTGTTATTTTATCCAAAACTCTTCTCCGTTTATTCAAACCTTATTTATTCATTTTAACACAAAAGGCGCAGTTTGTAAAGTTTTATTTTAATTTTACTGTTTATTTATGCTTTCACACAAAGTTTTTGATATATCGTTAAATTCTTCGGGTAAAAGTTTATCCACCTTCCTATCGTAAGTGATAAGTCCGTTCGTTTCGTTTTCAATATCAGACACTTGCGTGTAAATCGCTCCACAAAGCCCATTTTTAACGGCGGGTATTATTTCAGTTTGATATAACTTTCTAAGGCTTTTTACAAACTCTTCACGCGTGCGTTTTTGCCCGTATCCGTGTGCCTTTTTCTCATTATAAACGTGGTCGTAATCAATATAAGCACTTCCGCCAAACTCTGAAACGACAACGGGTTTATCGCTCGGCTTAACTTTAATTTTTCTAAAATAAACGTGTTTACTATCAAAATCCGAATTACCACACCTAAACCAGCCCGAAGTTGTGTCTATAAAGCGCGTGCAATCAAGATTTTTAAGCGTTAAATATGCCTTATCGCTTTCAAACTGCCCCCACCCCTCGTTAAAAATAGTCCAACAACAAATAGAAGGGTGGAATTTAAGCAATTTAACCGTTTGTTCCATAGTTGATAAAAACGCCTTTCTTTGTTCAGCCTTTTTATGAGTTTTAAAGTCGTTTTTCTTTATTAAACCCACCGTTGGTAAAAGAGTATCTCGGAAAAAACTATATTCGCCGTTATTTATCATATCTTGCCAAACTATTATTCCACGTTTATCGCACTCGTAATAAAAAATTTGCGGTTCGATTTTTATATGCTTTCTTAAAGTGTTAAAACCAAGTGCTTTAACCTTTTCAATTTCGTCACCATAAGCGTTTGGTGTGGCAGGCAAAAATAATCCGTCACTCCAATAACCTTGGTCAAGTAATCCGTGGAAAAAATATGGCTTTCCGTTTAAGCATAGTCTTTTAATCCCGTCAACAGTTTTAACGCTTAGCGTTCGCAATGCAAAATAAGATTGAACGCTATCATCTTCGGTGCTAATAGTAAACTCGTATAAATAAGGGTTTTCAGGTGACCACCAAACAGGGGTATCAACTTTAAAATTAAATTTTCCGTTTTCAGTTTTATCTTCTATTGTGCCCGTTGGTGTTTTAACATTTAGCGATGCTTTAATAACTCCATCTAAAAATATTTCAACGCTATCTCCGTCGGTATAACACTTAACGTCTTTAACGTAATTTTTCGGCACGCTTTCAAGCCAAACGGTTTGCCATATGCCCGAAACGGAAGTATACCACATACCGTGCGGTTTACGCGTTTGCTTGCCATAAGGCAAAATAAGGTCTGATAAATGGTCTTCAACTTCAACGGTTAAAGTGTTATTTTCTTTAATAAACGGGGTTATATCCACACTAAAAGGTGTATAACCGCCTATGTGTTCAGTTGCTTTTTTTCCGTTGACGTAAACGCGTGCCACTTGGTCCACCGCGCCAAAATGCAATATAACCCTTTCTTTACAAAAATCTTTGGGTAGAGAAAACTCCCTTTCATAAACGAGAATTTTATCTTCTGGATAAACACAGTTCACCCCCGATAATATGCTTTCGGGTGAAAACGGCACGATTATTTCTTTATCAAATATATTATTTTCGCCGTTTTTAACACCAAACTTCCACTTTCCGTTAAGGCAAAAAAACGAATTTCGCTTAAGGCGTGGACGGGGATAAACGTTCCACGGCGTTTTAGGCAAGTTTTCGGCATAAACGGTATAAAGTTTTCGGTTTTGGTTTTTACTTTTTTTCATTAAAAATTTTTCCCTTTTGTAAAACAGTTAAAAGTCCGACGAAAAACGACGGACTTTTATAATTATTTAAATCACTTTTCTAAAGTGTTTTTTATAAGCAAATAATCGTTGGTTAAAATGGTGTCAATGCCCATACTTCTATATTTTAAAGCTTCTTCGGGATTATCTGCATAGAAAACGTTGCACTTTATTCCGTTTGCATGCGCCTTATCAACCGTTTCTTGATTAAAATACGGCTTAAATAATTGAACTTTTTTAGCCCCTAATTCGATTGCTCTTTCAACAATTTCCCACGGCCTTGTGCCAATATGGCCAACACACATTTCAATATCGGGCGCATATTCCATAAACTGTTTAATAACGCCGTCGTGCGAAATCATAAAATAAACGTGCTTTTCGCAGTCGTATTTTCTTATCAAATCAACTATTTTTTTCATAGCATCTTCGTCGTATGTATCAGACAAAGTTTTGACGTGGATATTCATTATTACACGGCTTGCGAATTTTTGCAAAATATCTTCAAATTTAACTATTTTAAGTCCCTTATACTCTTGGCTAAATTTAGAGCCAAAATCAAGGCTTGTTAGTTCATCAAAATTCTTTTCGTAAACAAGCCCGCTTCCATCACTAACTCTATCAAGAGTTGCATCGTGGCAAGAAACGATTTCACCATCTTTAGTGGGCCATAAATCAAACTCAATTTCTTCTGCCCCAAGCGCAATTGCACAGCCAAAAGCTGGCATACTGTTTTCTGGTGCAACCTTATTAAACCCACGGTGTGCGCATATTCGCGGATAAGCCATTTTATCATTAAACGGAACGACTGATTTTCCACCGTTGCGATAAAGCCAAGGTCTGCGCCCTTCTTCAATATATTCGTAATGAGATTTAAGCGCGCCCTTAAAACCTGCAGGCTTATAATATTTTTGGTGCGGGTCAATTTCACAAACACCTTTACCTATCTTACTTTTCATATCGACTAAAACCGTGCCGTCAGGCGCAATAATCGAACTGCAACCACAAATTTCACTATCTTCACCGAGAGAAACTGATGCTCTAATTAAATATGCGTTGGTGTTATAGCACAAAAAACGGTTTATAATAGAAAGTGCTTGGTGCGTGTCGGTGCGTTGATGTGAGCAACCTATAATAACGTCAATATTTTGTCTTGCAAGGGGTGCGAACGATTCGTAAAAATAAAAATCATAGCATGTCATAAACCCAAACCTTATGCCTTCAATTTCAACAAAGTAAGGGTCGTTAGGCTCATAACTATATTCAACGTCTAATTCGTTGCCACCTTGTTTTTCAGTTTTAACTTCGCTTGGTGCGGGGTGAGCTTTATAATATTTACCAACCACGTTTCCCTTTCTATCAATAGCGTGCGTGGTGTTTCTATAACCGCTTTCCGTTTTATCGCCCGCGTTAACGAAAACTATTGCGTTGCAACGCTTAGCAGTATCTTTTGCTCTTTCTAAAATATCGGCATTATATTTTTCAATGCACGCGTGAAATTTATCTTTACTTGACTGTGCAGACGGAATATCGCTATATTCTGGCAAGACGATTAAATCTAAACTTTCATCACACTCGTCAAGAAGTGCAACCATATCACGATAACAACTGTCAACGTCGTTATCATTTAACGAATAGTAAGGTTGAATTACACAAACCTTCATAATACACCTTCCCCTTAAAAATTGATATCAACATTGTACCATAATAGTAAAATTTGGGCAATAAAAAACGGCAAAATAATTTTGCCGTTTCATAAGTTTTATTATTTTTACCCTATTAAGCCTATCATTAAATTACAAGCAAGCACAATTAAAACGAGCGCGATAGGATAAGTTGAAGCGTATGCCCCTGCAACGTCTTCCGTTTCAGCACTATTGATAAGTGTGCCGAGTGCGGGAGTTGAAGTCATACCACCGGTGATTGAACCAAGGCTGTTAAGAAGTGGGAGTTTCAATATTTTTCCGCCCAAGATAAATCCAACAATCATCGGAACGATGGTCATAACCGCGCCACCGATAAAGCCCCAAACAACAATCATAGGACCGCTTGGGTTTTCTTTAATTTGGCTAACGAGAGAAACACCACCTTCAACGCCTGCGCCGATAAGGAATAACATAAGCCCTAATTCACGTAAAACTTTTGCAGAGTGAGCTGGAACTTCTAACGAAAGTTTACCAATTCTACCAAAGTGACCGAATACTAAACACATAATAAGCACGCCACCCGTAGTTCCAAGTGAGAAGCAAGCACCATTATAACCTTTGTCCGTTAAAGGAATTTTGATTGAACCGAGCAAAAGACCTGCAAAGATAGCAAGTGCTAAAGCGGTCAAACCAAAGTCGTCACACTTAAAGAGTTTTTGTTCTTTCTTTTCAGTTGAAGCAATAACGTCAACCTTTAAGAGACTTCTTTCATAGTTCATATCAGCCTTCATAAATTTAGGCATAAGTTGAACGAATAAAACAACGCCAACAACACCGAAAGGATAAGCGATTGCGTGGCCAAGCGTCACTAGGTTAACGTTTCCAGCAACTTCTTTAGCAGCAGAATAACCAGGGGTTGACGTGAGCGCGCCAGACAAAACACCTGAAGAGAAGTCTGCGCCGATACCAGGGATAAGCGCAAAAGCTACTGCAACTGCAGTACCTGCTAAAATAATAACGATACCCATAAGAATATACGTTTTGAAATTCTTTTTTAAGTCTCTAAAGAATTTAGGGCCTGCAATAAAGCCAACCGAACCAACGAATAAAACCAAACCAACGTTTTGAACGACTGACTTATAGTAGGTTGTGTTGGTAGATTTTTCCGAAAGGAAGAAAGAGTTCAAAACAGGAACGTTTTCAGGGATAAGCGTACATAAAAATCCGAATAGAATTGCTACCAAGAAAACACCAGCCGTGCCGAGAGAAACACCCTTAATAGTAATTCTACCAAGCATATAACCAACTGCACTAACGATAAAAATACCTGCCAACAACGTTGATATACCAATAACGTTTGATATGCCGAAAACGGTGGTTTCTTGATTATCAACTTTAACGGTTTTGCCCCAACTTGCAGCAATACCGCACCAAACGGCTATACCAATAACAACAACGACTGCAATTGCAATCCAAAGCCATTTAAGACTTTTCTTTTTTTGATTTTCCATTTTAAATTAACTCCTAAAATTTCATCAAGTCTGTAAACATTATATATAATAGCTATATATATGCAAAAATACATACCTATGCCCAACCGTTTTTTATCAAGCGGTTGGGCAAAATATATTTATTAAATATCTTTTTGTTTAGTATAGTTAGGCAATAATTGAGGAGAAAGTTTAGTGGGATTTAAGCCTGCGTCTTTAAGTTCTTTATCGAACGCTTTAACGTGGTCAAGCGTAAGTTCCTTAACTTCAACGTCCTTATAGATTTTGCCAACGCTCTTACCTGCGTTTCTACCGAATACGATAATATCAAGTAAAGAGTTGCCCATAAGTCTATTTCTGCCGTGAATTCCCCCAACTGCTTCGCCTGCAACGAACAAGTTTGGAACGGTTGTGGTCATGCCGTCAGCCGAGATATCAAGTCCACCGTTTTGATAGTGAAGGGTGGGATAAACTAAAATCGGGTCTTTTCTGATATCAATGCCATATTTACCGAACATACGGAGCATAGCGGGAATACGTTTTTCAATAGTGCCTTCGCCACCAATCATATCAATCATAGGTGTATCAAGCCATACGCCTTCGCCATCGGTGGTTTTAATGCCGTTATCACGCTTTTTGCACTCTCTAATAATTGAAGATGCAGTCACGTCACGAGTTTCAAGTGAATAAACGAACGCTTCGCCATCTTTATTAACGAGTTGAGCACCGAGAGAACGAACTTTTTCGGTCACGAGTGCACCGAAAATTTGGGTAGGCTCTGCAACGCCCGTGGGGTGATATTGAAGAGTGTCGGCATAAAGAAGTTTTGCACCTGCTCTATAACCTAAAACTAAACCGTCAGCCGTTGCGCCGTAGTGGTTAGAAGTTGGGAATCCTTGATAGTGAAGTCTACCTGCACCACCCGTTGCAATAATAACCGTTTTAGCCTTAGCAACGTAAATATCTTTGGTTTCCATATTCATTAAAACTGCACCAGCAGCTTTGCCTTCGGTATCTTTTATAATTTCGATAGCCGAAGTAAAGTCGATTACGGGAATACCTCTATTCAACACTTCGTCACGAAGCGTTCTCATAATTTCTGCGCCCGAATAGTCTTTACAAGCGTGCATACGTTTTCTCGAAGTACCGCCA
>SVHO01000031.1 GCA_015055725.1 Clostridiales bacterium
CCTAAACTTGAAACGTTAAGCGTGTAAGCCTGCCCAAAAGTGGGGTCAAGTTGGTCAAGCGGGGCGTCTATCGCGCGATGAAAAAGTTCGCAAGTGTTAAGGTCTATTCCCCCGTCTTTATCAATGTAAACGGTTAGCGTGGGATTTTTGCCTTGTTTAAATTCCACTTCTGCAACCGTGACACCCAAAGGGATTGCAATTTCTTGCAAAAAATCTTTAATTTCAACAAGCGGTTTTATCTTCATAACTCTCCTATAAAAAGATATGAGAACGGAAACGTCCGTTCTCATAGTCAAGCATCTTATTCAAGTATCTTTATAATAGCATATTATAAAAGTTTTTGCAAGCGATTTAGCAATTATTTTTTATTTTCATAAGTTCAATAAACGCTTCCGCCGTGCAATATGCATCTGAAAGTGCACGGTGATGGTGAAAAGCAATGCCAAAATGTTCGGCAATCGTTGCTAAATCGTGCCTGCGAAGTTGTGGCAAGTTCGCCCGTGCAAGTTCAACCGTATCCATAACCTTGTTTTTAATTTCATATTCTTCTGCGCCTGCAAACCTTTTAATAAACTTAACGTCAAAATCGGCGTTATGCGCAACTAAAACCGCACCGTCGATAAACTTCATAAAGTCAGGGATAACAGTTGAAATCTTTGGCGCGTCTTTAACCATTTCTTCTGTAATTCCCGTGATTTTAACGTTTTCTTCAGTAATCTTATAATCGGGTTTAACAAGCGTTGTGAACTGCTCGGTTATTTTACCGTTTACAATTTTAACCGCACCTATCTCGGTTATGCCGTTGCTCATAAAATCAAGCCCCGTGGTTTCTAAGTCAAAAACCACGTAAACGCTATCCGTTAACTCACTTGGCAAAACTTCTTCCGCATCAAAAACTGATTTAACTTTAATAATGCTTGCAGGTGATGGAAAAACGTTTTTATACTCACGCGGGGCAGTCTTTTTATATTTTTCTTTTTTAACAAAATCGGTTGGGAAAGTGCAACGGTTAATTTTATCGAAAGTAAACGAACGCCTGCCGTTATATTCGCCAATACTACCGCGAACGATAATAGCATCACCCACCACGAGTTCTTTTATTTTATGGTAAGTAGATTTTTTGGAAAAATAAACGCCACTCGTTTTACCCGTGGTATCGTCTAAATGAATAATTAAAAACGGCTTGCCGTTTTTAGTTTCGCGTTCGGTTATTTCGGTTATAACACCTGCCACCGTGACTTCGCCAGAAGTGGCGTCTTCAATATAAAGGGCTAAATCGCCCATATTTTCATCGTCGATAACCAAAACGTCTTTAACCTTTATAGTTCGATGCTCTATTTTTTGAAGTTCATCTGCATAAACTTCTTCGGATAAAAGACTAAAACTTTCTTCTTGTTCTTTAATTTCCGTGCTACCTGCAAAATCCGAACAAAACCTTTTAGATAAAAACTCGTTAAGTTTATTGATAACACCGTTTTTTTGCACGTATTCACCGCCGTCTTTGGTTAAGCGCAACACGTATTTAACCACTTCACCAACAGCAGTGACAATTATATCCGTTTGCTTTAAGAAAATAGATACGGACGGGTATTTTTCGTTTAAATATTTATAAATTTCGTTATAAACTAATTCGTCGTTGCTGACTATTTTTTTAATGCTTATTTGAACGAGCGTAAAGATAGGTGAGGTTATTTTTTCAACTTCACTTAAAATTTTTGCTTGCAACTGTTCGTCAACGGCTTGGTCACAAATAAAGTTATACCTTATTTTACACTCAGCGCGTTCAATTTCTATAGAACTTATGCGTATGTTTTTAAGTTTTGGGTCAATAGCTTTAATATCGGCTAAAAACTCCGCACTACTCTTTACCGTAAACATTTATCAATTTCTCCGAAAAACGCCTTTTGCGCGTCTTCTTTATTTACTTTTTTAGTTATTTTCCCTTTTACGAAAATAACGCAACCATCTTTACCGCCTGCAATCCCTAAATCTGCGTCGCTAGCTTCCCCCGGTCCGTTAACAGCACAACCCATTACGGCGATTTTTAGCGGTTTTCTAATTTTTGCAGTGTAATCTTCCACTTTTTTAGCAAATTGCATGCAGTCCCATTCGCACCTTCCACAAGTTGGGCAAGCAACGATTTTAACCACGTCGTCAACAAGACCAAGCGCGGATAAAATTGCTCTGCCCGCAATCACTTCACGCACGGGGTCGGCAGATAAACTAACACGAATAGTATCGCCTATACCGCGCAATAGCAAAGAGCCGATGCCTATAGAGTTTTTTATCACGCCGTTATATTCAGTTCCCGCTTCGGTCACGCCGATATGTAAAGGATAATCGCACTTTTTAGCAACGTATTCATATGCTTTTACGGTTAAATCCACGTCTGACGCTTTAACCGAAACCACTATGTCTTCAACGCCATATTTTTCTAAAAGTGCAACGTTTTTAAGCGCACTTTCACCAAGCGAAACTTCGTTCTTTCCATATTTTTTTAAAAACTCTTTTTCAATACTTCCCGTATTAGAGCCAACGCGCACGGGTATGTTTGCGCTTTTTAATGCCTTTGCAACTTCTTTAACGTTGTTTTCTCCACCGATATTGCCGGGGTTTATGCGTATTTTATCCGCACCACCGTCAATGGATGCTAAAGCAAGTTTATAATCGAAATGAATATCCGCAACGAGTGGCATATCAACGCGTTTTTTGACTTCACTAAATGCGCGCGCATCTTCTAAATCGGTCACGGAAAAACGCATAATATCAAGCCCTTCGGCTTTAAGCCTTTGGCACTCTTCAATCGCCCTATCAACGTTTGAAATCTTAAACGTGGACATTGATTGAACGGCAATGCGGTTTCCACCGCCAATATTAACCTTTCCTATCTTAACAATTTTACTCATATTTTGTATTTTACCATAAAAAAAATAAATTGTAAAGATATATATCAAAAGAAAAAGCCCGACAAAAAATATCGGACTTTTACGTTTTATTTTTTATTCGTTAGCGTTTTGTTCGCTTTTTTCTTGCTCTATTTCCTTTTTTGGAAAGAAAAAGGGAATTTTCTTTAAGTAATAGAAAATAAATAGCGCAATTCCACCTAAAATAAATATTATTGATTGCCATTGAGATGGTGCAAGCCCTAAAACCATAGCGCCACGCTCATCAGTACGGAAAATTTCAATAAATATTCTCCACACGCCGTATGCTATGAGATAAAGTTGCATTGTTATATTGCAATCTTTTTTGAAATATAAAACTGAAAGAACGCCAAACGCAAGGAATAAAAAGAGTGCTTCATATAATTGAGTTGGAACGTAATATCCCCAAGCGTTTAAGTCGGGAGTATACATATATATACCGCCGAAAACGTAATCCTCACCTAAAAACGCGCCGTGGCAACAACCACTCATTAAACATCCAATACGCCCAAAGCCGTGCGCAACGAGTATGCAAAGTGGCGCAACACGGAAAACTTCATTAAAATATTGCACGTGCAAATTTTTGTCTTTACCCCTAAAATAAAACTTACCAACTATAAAATAAATTAGCAAGAACGAACCTGCCCCACCGATAAGTCCACCCATAACGGTCATACCAGCGCCGTAAAAGTCAAAACCTGCTTTAGGGTCTTCTAAATAATTGTAAAAGGCTTGATAAAGCTTAGCAATCAAAAACCCTAAGGCAATTGCCGCAATAGCAACGAAGAAAATGAAATCTTGAACTTTAGCAGGCATACCTTTCTTTTTCGTATAAAAATAAAAGACTGCTATGCAACAAATAAGCCCCGTTGCAATACAAACGCCATACATATAAACGTCATTTCCAAACAATGTAAAAATAGGATTTGGTAGCATAATTTTCTCCTTAATGATAATATTATACAAATCCAAGTAAAAAAAGTCAACGATATAAATTTTCTTTTAAATTTTATTTGCTTTTGGATTATAGATTGTGTATAATATTAAAGTATTTTTGATACGGAGATGTATCGAAGTGGTCATAACGAGAACGACTCGAAATCGTTTTGTCGGTGATAACCGGCACGTGGGTTCGAATCCCACCATCTCCGCCACTAGAGACCTAATCTGAACCTTATGTTTGGGTTAGGTTATTTAATAAGTTTGTTAGAGGTTATATGGTTTATTACGAACACGCAAGATTAAAGAAAAAAGTTTCAAAAATATTAGAAAAACACTTTATGTTAAATCACAAATTAAAATCTGTTGTAATGGGAGATTTGGCAACTAGATACGATATGATTTTTGAAGATAGTGATAAAAAATATCATTATGTTCACAAATCTTGTCGTTTAGGCAAAACATTAACTAGATTAATTAATGAATTTGAAAAAGAAGGTTATTCATTAGTTTTTCATGTTATGGGAGATATGCTTACAAGACACGAATTGTTTTTTGAAAAAGAAATTTAGTTTTACGTTTCACACGCTCCGCTACGGCAAAACCAAATTAAAAAACTTCGTTGCTTTTTGTATAACTTAACAATAAATAATTGCTAAAAATTAAAAGTCGCTGAAAATTCAGCGACTTTTTGTGTTTTAAACCAAAATTTATTATTTTTTATACAACGGGCCGTACGTTGCGCACGCACGATAGTCTTGCCCTTCTTTATCCATACCAAACGCATTCCAACAAGCAGGGCGATAAATTTTATCTTCGGGTACGTTGTGCATACATACGGGAATTCTAAGCATTGAACACATTGTGATTAAATCGGCGCCGATATGTCCGTAAGAAATTGCACCGTGATTTGCGCCCCAATTTTGCATTACTTCATAAGCGGTTTTGAAAGGACTGCCTTCCTTTCCGTCACAACGCGGTGCAAACCAAGTGCAAGGCCACGTGGGGTTTGTTCTTTCCATAAGAGCGTCTGAAACGTCGTCAGGTAGTTTAACCGTGTATCCTTCTGCAATTTGCATAACAGGACCTAAACCTTTGACAAGATTTAACCTAATCATAGTGCAAGGCATTTCGGCTTTAGTGGTGTAATGGCTTGAAAATCCACCACCACGGAAGTTATCAAACCCTGCTTCGCACCACACGGTTGCGTCGGTCATTTTCTTGATATCTTCATCAGTCACTTCCCACCACTTTTTCATGGTTGGGTTGCCGTTTTCGTCAACACATTCACCGCAAGCGTCAAGACACGCCGCGCCAGAGTTAAGCAAGTGAATAATTCCGTCGGACTCCTTTGCCTTTCCTTGCAATTCATAACCCGTCACACGCTTAGTTGCATCACCGCTCCAATACGTTCTAACGTCTGCAAATATTTGCGCTCTATGCGTTAAAAGGCGCATAAACAACATACATAGTCCGTTTAAAACGTCGTTTTCGGTTGCTAGGGTATAGGGTTCTCTCGCCCCTTCGTAATCAAATGACGATGAAAGCAAGGCTTCTGGATAATCGCAGTTGGGCCAATGGTCAGTCCATTGACGTTGACCTTGGAAACCGCCTGCAATAGCGTTATGCCCCACTTTTTCTTCTTCAAAGGCGTCAGGCAAATTGCTATTCCCTGCCATAAGGTCTTTGATTATACAATACATTTTAACGGTAAATTCCCATTGTTTTTCTTTTTCTTCATCAGTAAACTTTATTCTGTGGTCTTTGCCTAAAAATTCAACTGATTCTGGGTTGTCGTCTCTACCCATTTTACAATGTTCTTTAGTCCATTTTAGCGCTTTTTGATATTCTTCTTGGTTATAAATGCCTTCTTCCATACGGCGAAGAATTTCTACTTCGTCAACGCTTTCAACTCTCATATCCAAGTATGATTCCATAAAGTCTTGGTCGATAATAGAGCCTGCAATCCCCATACATTGTGAACCGATTTGAAGATAAGATTTTCCACGCATAGTAGCAACCGCAACAGCGCATCTGCCAAAGCGGAGCAATTTTTCTTTAACGTCATCAGGAATACAAGCAACTTGTTCTCTATCTTGAACTTCGTGCCCGTAAATTCCAAATGCGGGAAGCCCCTTTTGAGCGTGCCCAGCAAGAACTGCCGCAAGATATACCGCTCCCGGACGTTCCGTTCCGTTAAAACCCCAAACGGCTTTAATAGTGGTAGGGTCCATATCCATAGTTTCAGAACCGTAGCACCAACACGGTGTGACGGAAAGGGTTATGCTTACCCCTTCTTTCTTAAACTTGTTTGCACAAGCAGCGGCTTCGGGAACGCGCCCGATTGAACTATCCGCCATTACAACTTTAACGTGTTCGCCATTAGAATAAAATAAATTTTCTTCAAACAACTTTTTTGCGGCGTTTGCCATTGCCATAACTTGCCCTTCTAAACTTTCACGAAGTCTCATAGGTCCACGCCTGCCGTCAACTATAGGGCGAATTCCAATAACGGGATAATCGCCAACGTATCTATTCTTTGCCATAATTCTCCTTTTGAAATCCCTTTTAAAAAACAACGTTAAAAGAAAATTCTCCTAATAATCTTATTATTTAATAAAATTATAACACTTAAAAAAGACAAATTGAATATCCGTATTTATCATATACCTGTAATTTTTTACTAAAATAAATACATGCGATGATTTTATAAATTCAAAATGCGTGTTTGATTGTTTTTACGAAACAAAAAAGTCCGCCAAAAATTAAGCGGACTTTTTATTGTTATAAATTAATTATTCAGCCGTGTAATTATCAAAGTAGCCTTGAATATAAACGATAGGCGTTCCTTTATCACCAGAGCCAGAAGTTAAGTCACAAAGAGAACCTATAAGGTCGGTTAAACGCCTTGGGGTTGTGCCTTCAGACGCCATTTTACCAAAGAGATTTTCGTCTTTTGCCTTGATTTTTTCTTTAATAGCGTTTTTGAGTTGTTCACCAGAAAGAGCAGAAAAATCGTTATCGGCAAGATATTTAAGTTTAAGTTCGTTTGGTGTTCCTTCAAGCCCTGAAGTATAAGCAGGCGCAACAACGGGGTCTGCAAGTTCCCAAATCTTACCAACGGGGTCCTTAAACGCACCGTCGCCGTACACCATAACTTCAACCGTTTTGCCCGTTGCTTCAAAAATTTTCTTTTGTACTGCGTCAACAACTGCTTGGCAGTCACGCGGGAAAAGTTTAACTTGGTCTTCGGTTGCCTTGTTTGAACCGAGCAAGCCGTAAGATTGATTATAACCGCTTCCGTTTACGGGTGCATTTAAAATTTCATCTAAGCCGAACACGATTTCCGCACCTGCGTTTTTAAGCAATCTTTTAGTTCTTGCTCTCGTGTGAATATCGCAGTTAAGCACGTTTTTAGTATATTTTAAAACGGCGCGTGGGTCGTTAGCAAAAATAATTTCAGCCTCTGCCCCGCAATCTTTAATTAAACTTTCGTAATATTCAACGTAATCAATACCCGTAAAGGTATGCTTTTTATAACCGAAAAGTTCGCGATATTTTTTAAGGTCTAAAACGTCACTATAAGGGTTAACTCCTTTTTCATCAAGTTCGTCAAGAGAGATAAGGTGATTGCCAACTTCGTCTGAAGGATATGAAAGCATAAGCACAATTTTTTTAGCACCTTTAGCGATACCCCTTAAACAAATAGCAAAACGGTTTCGGCTTAAAATAGGAAGAATAACGCCAACCGTTTGTCCACCGAATTTTGCTTTAACGTCACAAGCGATATCGTCAACGGTTGCATAGTTGCCTTGTGCGCGCGCAACAATCGCTTCGGTCATAGCAACGATATCTCTATTTTGAATTTCATAGCCACCGTCTTTAGACGCTTCTAAAACGGATTGAGTGACGATTTCAACGATATCATCACCATTTTTAATAATTGGCGCGCGAACGCCACGGCTAACTGTTCCTATCATACGACTCATAATAACAACACTCCTATTGCCAAAAAACAGGCAAAATAAATTACATTAAAATTATAAAATAGCGCAAATTTTTTGTCAACGTTTTTTTTATTATATTTTATGCGCACCATATTAGTTATACTTATATCTTAAAGGAAAAATTTAACCCACGTTTTCGCGTGGGTTAAGTATCTTTAAAAATTATATAATTTCAATTCCTGCTATAGCGCAAAAATCTTTGATAAGTTTTGAGTTATCACCGTAAGAAATTATATAGTGTTGACACATAACTTTATCTGCAAAGTCTTCAGTATCTTTAAGCAAAACTTTAAGCGCAGGCAATTGCGGAGCGGGTTGAGCCCAACCTGCTTCTTCCCATTTTTGCGGTGTCACACCTTCACCAACGACCATATGCATAACGTATTTTCCGTCTTCAAAAGCCAAACGGCACATAGTTATAACGCCTGTTTTAACATTAGAAACGTTTAAAACGCCTTGTGATAAAAGACCAAACGCTTCGGGACTAACAGTCACTTTACCGTCAACAATTTCGGCAGGAACGTAATCGGGAACGCCTGCTAAAACGCCGTCTTCAAAGAATTCGTAAAACTCTAAGTAAGCGGAAATTTGACCGGTTAAAGATTTAACGATTGCTTGGGTGACGTTGCCTAAGCAGTCGTTTTCAGGGATAGTACAAAGCCCTTCTCTATCGGCAAGAAGCATAAATATCATAGCGGGTGGGAAACCTAAAAGTTTTTTCATACCGTCAACGTCTTTTAAAGAAACTGCAACGTATTTTCTTTCGTCAATAATTTGTTTTAACGCAAGATAATAAGCAACACCTCTTCTAACGATAGCCATATCGGGTTGTTTCTTAAAGTCCCAACCGTTAAGAGTGGTATTTATAACGCCGTCGATTTCGCTATCAGATATTTTTTCAGCGCGTTGAACAACTTCAAGCATTTCAAAGCATTCTATTTCAGGGCCAACCGTTTTCTTTAACGAAGTGCCGTCAAAAAGCGTGCCGTAAAGGTGCATATCTCTAAAACCCATTTGTCCAATTTTTGCAGAGCGCAAAGCCGTGAACGCACTTGACGCTTTGCAGAAAGATAAAACTTCGTTAACCCTTGATGGTTTGCCGATAATATCGTAAATATACTTAAATTTATATCCCAAATCTTTCATGGTTTTGCGAAGAGCCGTAGTTCCCGCTTGGTCAGCCGTGGTGATAATTCTGCCATCTTCAATCCAACCGCAAAGCCCCCATAAAACCATAGGGATATGGCGGAATTTTTCAGCAACTTTAATAACTGCGTGGGTGGGTATCCAACCGGCAACGCAAAGAATTAAGCAATCAAAATCTTTACCCGTAAAGTAATCAATCGCTTTATTAACGTCTTTTTCAGCGTAATCGTCGGTAATAGGATAGCAAGAATAAACTTCCGCACCCGACGCCTTAACGTCTGCAAGTGCTTTTGCGCACTTCCTTTCAATAATATCTATAGGCGTGTTAACTTCACCAAAGCCAGCAAATGCAATTTTCATTATTTAAATATCTCCATCAATTTTTTTTCTTTTTCCTTATAATCGGCATAAACACTTTCGTAAGCGTCGTTTTGCACTTGATAAGTTTTATCAATTGCAACTATTTTTTCAGACGCTTGAATTGGTGACTCAAATTGACCTATGCCAACGCCTGCAAATATAGCACTGCCTAAGCACGCCGTTTCGTTTTGTTTAAGAGTTATAATTTTTTTCTTCAATAATCCGCTTTTAATCGAACACCAAAGTTTACTCTTTGCGCCACCGCCCATCGAACGAATTTCGTCAAGAGAAATACCCATAAATTCAACGTATTCTCTAATCATATACGCAACTGATTCCATAATAGCGCGCGCAAAGTGTGCACGGGTATGCTTTAATTCAACACCAAAGAACACACCCTTTGCGTTAGGTTGATTTTCTGGCATAACCGTTCCGCAAAGATGCGGAAGAGCAATAAGTCCTTCACAACCTTCACTTACTTCAGACGCCAAGTCGTCAATTTCTTTAAGAGAAAGATTTTCGCAAAAATTCTTCTTAAACCACTCTAAAACCGCACCGGCAGTCGGTGCCCACATAAGCAAGCAATAAACGCCCTTTCTAACGTAATAAACGGAAACTTTAAGTCCTTCAAAATAAGGTGGGAACTTTTCGGTTAACGCGCATACGGCAAGCGCCGTACCCGTAGTTTCGCTCATTATACCTTCTTTAACAACGCCCGCCCCAGTTGCGCCTGCAATTTGGTCAAGCGCACTCGTGACGACGGTTATCCCGTTATATTCCCCAACAACTTCTCCACTTTCTTTAAGAGTTGGCAACTGATTTTCAGTTATGCCTAAATAAGAAAGCATTTCGGGAATATATTCGCCCGTGTGAACGTTCATAAGTAAAGAAGACGAATATAGTGAGCGTGACGACGCAAACTTACCAGTCAAGCGATACAAAATGTAATCTTCAAGTAGCAAAAATTTATCCGCTTTATTAAAAATATCAGGTGCGTTGTCTTTGAGCCACTCAATTTTTGGTGCAGGATAACCTGCAGGAATTTCCGCTTGCCCTGTTAAATTATAAATCTTTTCTATGCCGAACTTTTCTTCCATACGCTTTGCTTGTTCGGTTGCCCTGTTATCAAGCCAAATAATTGCGTTCATAAGCGGTTTTCCATCTTTATCAAGCACAATCATAGTTTCGCCTTGGGTGTCAACAGCAAGAGCGTCAACCTTAAACTTATCGGTTATTTTATTGACCGTGCTAATAAAAACGTTAAAGAATTCATCAGCATCAAACTCAATAAATTCGCCTTTGGTTATAAGTTGATATTGTGCAGATTCCGATGCAAGCAAGTTGCCCGCTTGGTCGAATAAGCACGCTTTAAGCGCGGTAGTTCCAAAGTCTACGCCAAGTAAATTTTTGCCCATTAGTTAATTACTCCTAATTAAATTTTTTATTTATACGTTCTAAAGTTTCGCGAACTAAAATATCCCCACCAACGTGTCCAACGCAACCACTGCTTACGTAAGCAGAATAGTGACTGCCGTTTTCAGCTTTTTCAGTTGGCAAATAGCCAGCCGTTCCACAAGCAAGTTGAATAAGGAAAGTTTGTTTAGCAAACGACCTTGCACGGATTTGGTTGCCGTAATCAAGGAAAAGTTCAAACGGGTTGGTTGCAAAAGCAACGTCGCCAAAACGAGCGATATGAACTTCAATTTCAACCGTGTTTATAAGTTGTTGAACTTTATAGCGATTTATCGTGCCAGCATAAACGTGCATTGCTGCGTTATCTTCAAAAGAAATTCTTCTGCCACGATTTTTATCAATAAATTTATCTATTTGTTCTATAGCGTTTTCATATTCGGCGATGGTCACTCTACGCAAAGGAAGTGAAAGTATAACCGTTTCGTGATTTAGTAAGCCCTCGTCCTTAAAATCGTCACCAAGTTCTTCAAACACGCTTATAATTTCGTTTGAAATTCTCTTGCCTACAAGTCTAAGTCCAGAAACGTCAAACATAGAGGGGTCTGCCCTTCTTTCAATAACCTTTTCGCGTTTGATATTTGGGTCGTCAATATAACTTTCAGGTTCAACCCAACGTATCATATCACGCGGACATTGGTCGCCTGCAGCCGAGCATAAACCTAACACCATTATATCACGGCCGAATTTGTTGCGCAAGTTTTCTTTAACTTTTCCCCAGTAGTCTGAAGAAATATAACTTCTGTGCTCAACAACTTGTGATGGGCAAGCGATATTTGCTATAACGCCAGTCAACTCTTTATTTTCGTCGTAAGTGTAAATAAGTTCGATACCAGAATCGTTGCCAGCTTCAAGTTCTTTAAAGTTTGCTTTGTTAACGTCTCCCCACATTTTTGCAGAGCCGTCGTCATAACAAACACGGCGATTCATACCAACAACGGCGCGCCCGAAAGCGTTTTGGTAATAAGCGGGTTTGCGATTATTCCACGCATTTACGATAGCAAGTGAAATTTTTTCAACCAAGAAAGTAAGCGCGTCTTCACCAGACATACATTGTTCGTTGCTAACTAATGGTTGATATGCCATATCTTCAGGCAACACTTCTCTTAAATATTGCAAAGAATTGCCACTTTTAATACCCATCTTTTGCATTTTATAATCTGCAAAACTTTGACTTCTATAAGAATATGAAGTGTGAGTATGTATCGCACTAATGATAATTTTATCGGTTGAAATATCAATTTTATCTTTAACGTTTTCTTTAACCATTTCAACAAGGTTAACACCTATGCTAACAAGGTCGCAAGCGCAAATAATCATTTGGTCATCACCACTTTCTAAAGCGAAAGCAGTCACACATACCGGTGATTCAACTTCATCGGTAATTCTTTCAAAGAATTGACCTGCAAGGCTAATTTTAGTTCCTTTTTTAGGCGTAATGTCTACTTCAGACCAACCTATTTTAATTTTGTTCATAGTTTTCTCCTTTAAATATAATTTCCGTATTTTACGGCTTAATTTTTTTGTTGATTTTGATGGCGTAATTTATCCACTTTTCTAACGCAAACGTCAATTACGATTAACGTTATCGTCAAGATAAGTGCAATAGCAAACGTGACGAGATATGCAACTTTCCAACCGTTATAATCAATAACGCTACCTATAAGGGTTGGTGTCACCCCTGCCGAAATTGAGGCTATTGCGTTAGATATTGCGCTATACGCACCACTATTTATGTGCTTGCGCATTTTAAACGTTATAATGCTTAGTGCAATCGATTTAACACCGTTAGTTAAAACGACGAATATTATTGTTAAAACGAGCGCTAATATAACGTTTACTTTATAAAAAAATGCAAGAATTAACGGAATTGGCAAGATTATAAACATATATTTAATGCCCTGCCGTATAAAATCTCTATCCTTATTGCACGCCGATATTAAAAGCATTGGGCCTGCCGAAATAGTTATGGGTGCTAATATGCTTACGTATATTGCAACGTTTTGCCCTAAACCGTGCTCGTTTGCGAGCAAAGGCGTTAAGTTGTTCATTATGCAATAATAAAGCGCAGTTATAATGAAGGTGAGCGTTAAATCAAGCACGTAAAACAAAACCTTTTTTTTGCGTGTTTCTATTGTAAATAAAGGGTCGTTATCATTGTCAACGGCTTTTTGATTTTTTGCTAACTTTTGCCCGTCTATTATTTCGTTAATATGTTTATAACGAGTTGCATATTTTGATACGGCCAAAAAAACTATAACCGCAAATAAAAATATTGAACCTAAAACGAAATAAGGTATTCGCCACAAATCAAAAGATATGCATAAGCCACAAAGCGCATACGCAACAACCGTTCCCATAGCATACCCTAAATTCATCACCCTGTTTGCTGAAGAAAGTTGGCTAGTGGGCAAATTGTTTGTTAAAACTGCATTACAGCCACAAAATATACCCGCTTGAAAAGCACCAGTAAGCCCAAAATATATCCACATTTGAAATATATCCGTGCTCGTTCCCATAAGAATTGCGCAAATTGCCGAAAGCGGAACGGTAAAAGCAAGATATTTGAAAAGGTTTATCTTGCTCATAAGTATAAACATACCTATTTGCACAGCCCCGTAAGTGACGAAATAAAAAGTGTTCGCCATACTGGTTTTAGCATAACCTATTGTCCAAAGTTTTTGTATATAGGCAATTTCAGCGGCAAAAATGCCCTTTACCGCCATTGAAGTCATATACATAAAAAAGCAAGCAAAAATAAGCAGTTTCCCCACTTTTAATCTGTTTTGGTCAATATTACCAAGTGTTATATGTTCATCGTGATGTAAATTAAATCTAAAGTGTGCCATTATAGTTTCTTTATTAAACTTTATAATCTATCGTAATAGTTCCGTCTTGGTTATATTTTACCGTTTCTTTATCCATATTAAGCGACGCTTTATGCGCTAAATATTCGTCAACACTCTTAAATGTTGGCGTAAACTTAGCCATAATTTCTTTCGCGTTTTTTGCATCGTTTTCTAAAAGTTTTCTAATTAACCCTATCTCAAACTTCGTTGCGTTAACGCAAGCGTCGTATGGGTTTTCAATGCGATAATCAACTCCGTGAGAAGTTCCTTTTGCCCCCGTTGCATAAGCGTGAATAGAAGGAACGAGCGTGCTTATATCACCCATATCGGTTGAAGATGCAAGCCAATCACTTTCATACTTATACCCATCTTTTCCGGCAATCTCTTCAAACACGGTAAATGCAAGTTCTCTTAGGTTTTCATCTTCTCTAAGCGCTTCAGAACCTGCCATATCTTCTATTTTAACCGAACAGCCGATAGCAACCGCCGCCGCCGATATAGCACGATTTACAGCATCGTTAACTTTTTTATGTGCGATAGGTTCTGCTGCACGAACGTAGCTTTCAATAATAACTTCATCAGGCACAGCGTTAACGGCATCTCCACCCTTAGTGATAATTGAGTGAACCCTTGCATAATGTTTTTCTTCAAAAGTTTCACGCAAAGAGTTGACGGCAAGAATTATCAAAGACGCCGCGTTTAGCGCGTTTATCCCTTCGTTTGGGTGTGCGCCTGCGTGCGCCGATTTACCTATAACCGTAGTGCGCTTTCTTATAACTCCGTTATGCCCTTTTGTCAACACGAACTTAACGTTTTCTCTTGGACTTGAATGCACCATAAAAGCAAGGTCAACGTCGTCAAAAAAACGCCTTGAAATAAATTCGGGTTTACCAGAAGTGTATTTGATAATTCCTTTTTTAACAAGGTCTTTCCTATAACCTATTTCAATTCCTTCTTCGGCAGGGACTAGGCAAATTTTAATTTTACCTGAAAGTCCGTCAAGCGCGCCCTTTTCTTTTAACGCGTATGCAAGCCCGATAATAGACGCACATTGAGTATGGTGTCCGCAAGAATGAACTGCGCCCGTTTGCTTATCACAGTCGGGATGGGTACGGTTAATAAGCGAATCAAGTTCTGCTAAAACCAAAACGGTCGGTCCAGGTTTGCCCGTATCTATAACCGTATAAAAACCAGTTGTATTTTCTGCTTCGACGAGTTTATAGCCTAATTTTTCGAAATGCTCTTTTACGTATGCGTTAGTTTTAAACTCTCTATAGCCTGGTTCGGGATTATTCCAAAGATACCTTTCCGCATCTAAGATAACGCCTTTAAATTTATCTGCTAAGTCGTAATATTTTTTCATAATTTCCTCCTATGAAAGTTTGATTTTTAGCATATCGCCGTCTTTAACTATTTTCGTGCCGTAAGGTGTTGAAAGCCTATCTAAAACGTCGAATATTTCTTGGCTCTCTTGCCCTTTTGCGTGATAGGGCAATCCATCTAACTTTCCTTCTCTTTTAAATCCTGCAACAACGGGCATCATTTCAAGCGAAACGAGTTTTCCGTCTTTAAATTCCATTTTTGGAAGAACGGTCATAAAATTACATTTATGAACTTGCAAACCTATGGTGTTATTTTTAGAGCGAGCCATAAGCCCTTCCCATGCGGTTGCGTTAGCGTCACACCCATATTTAAGCATAAAATCTGCAGGTAAAATCGGAACTCTCATCCCTTGATATA
>SVHO01000032.1 GCA_015055725.1 Clostridiales bacterium
ACGCGGGCCGATTTCTATACGGATAGGAACGCCTTTCATTTCCCATTCGTTAAACTTCCAACCTGGGCTCATATCACGAACGTCAGTTTTAGCGCGAACGCCTATCTTAACGAGTGCGTTTTCAATTTCTTTCGCCTTTTCAATAACACCGCCTTTATGCACTGCAATAGGAACGATAATCGTTTGAATAGGAGCAACGCGTGGTGGCAAAACCAAACCCCTTTGGTCACCGTGCGCCATAATAATCCCACCTATCATTCGGGTTGACGTTCCCCAAGAAGTTGTGTAGCCGTGTTTTAACGCACTGTCTTTATCAAGGAATTTAATATCAAACGCTTTTGAGAAGTTTTGGCCAAGATAGTGCGAAGTGCCGATTTGTAAGCTCTTGCCGTCAAGCATCATTGCTTCTAAGCCAAAAGTTGCAACTGCACCCGCAAACTTTTCTTTATCCGTTTTTCTGCCCGTAAATACGGGAATTGCAAGCGTTTGTTCCATAAAGTCTTTATAAACGTTAAGCATTTTTATGGTTTCTTCCATCGCTTCTTCTTCTGTAGCGTGAACGGTGTGACCTTCTTGCCACAAAAATTCACTCGTACGAAGGAAAGGACGGGTAGTTTTTTCCCAACGCATAACGTTGCACCATTGATTCATAATCACGGGCAAATCTCTATAAGATTGAATCCACTTTGCATACATAGTGCCGATAACCGTTTCACTGGTTGGGCGAATAGCAAGCGGTTCTTCAAGTTTTTCACCGCCAGCGTGAGTGACGACTGCAACTTCTGGCGCAAAACCTTCAACGTGCTCTGCTTCCTTAGTAAAAAAACTCATAGGAATAAGCAAAGGGAAATATGCGTTTTGTGAACCTGCCTCTTTAAAACGTGAGTCCATATCCTTTTGTATGTTTTCCCAAATAGCGTAGCCGTAAGGACGAATAACCATAGTGCCTTTAACAGGACCGTAATCGACAAGTTCGGTTTTTAAAACCACGTCAGTATACCATTGTGCAAAATTCTCGTTGATGTCTGCTATTTCTTTTACAAATTGTTTGTCAGCCATAAAAATCTCCGTGCATAATTCTCCATTATAATTTATCATCATTATAACATAAAAGGTTAAAATATATCAAGTTTTTTTCTAAATATTTGGGGAAAAAGGCTTGAAAAACAAGCACCTTTGCTATATAATATATATTGTATTACGTTGACGGTGATTTTTGCCGTATGGGTAAAAACTTTTATTACCCGTTAAACGCGCACACCGTATCATCTTTTAGGAGGATTAACAATGGAAGACGTAAAGCAACTAACTATTAATGCCATAAGGGTTCTTTCTGCTGAAGCAATCCAAAAGGCAAACTCCGGTCACCCCGGCTTGCCATTAGGCGCAGCACCCATCGGCTATGCAGCCTTCACTAACATGACTTTTAACCCCAAAGATACCGCGTTTGATAACAGAGATAGATTCGTTCTTTCTGCTGGTCACGGCTCAATGCTTGATTACGCTCTTTATTATCTTTTCGGGTTCGGTCTTAAAAAAGAAGAATTGATGAACTTCCGTCAACTCGGTTCTCGCACGGCAGGTCACCCCGAATACGGCGTATGCCCTGGCGTTGAAACAAGCACAGGCCCACTCGGCCAAGGTATTGCTAACGCCGTTGGTATGGCTATTGCAGAAGATTACCTTGCTAACAAATTCAACCGCGAAGGTTTCCCTGTTGTTGACCATTACACCATCGCTCTTTGTGGTGACGGTTGTATGCAAGAAGGTATCGAAAACGAAGCGGCATCTCTTGCTGGTACGCTTAAACTTGGCAAACTTATCGTTTTATATGACGATAACAACATCACCATCGAAGGCAACACCAACATCACCTTTACCGAAGACGTTGGCAAACGCCACGAAGCACTTGGCTGGCAAGTTATTAAAGTTAAAGACGCTAACGACGTTAACGCTCTTAACCGCGCAATCAAAAAGGCTAAGGCTGAAAAAGAAAAACCATCTCTTATCATCATCAAATCACAAATTGGTTACGGTTCACATTTGGTTGGCAACGCTGCTTGCCACGGTGCACCGCTCGGTGAAGAAGGTGTTGCAACCTTAAAGAAAAACCTTAACTGGACTTGTGACCCGTTCGAAGTTCCTGAAGAAGTGTTCAAACACTGCAAGAAATTTGCAAATAAGGGCAAGAGAGCGCAAAAAGCTTGGAAAGCCATGTTCAAAGCATACGAAGCTCAATACCCCGAACTTGCAAAAGAATATATCTCTTGGAAGAAGAAAGAACTTCCCGACCTTGCTAATATCGAAGAACTTTGGCAATTCGAAAAGGACGATGCTTCACGCGGATATAGCGCAACCGTTCTTAACAAACTCGCTAAATACGTTCCCAACCTTATAGGTGGTAGCGCAGACTTAGCACCTGCTAACAAATCTAACATGAAATCTCGTGGAGATTATCTCCCCACCGATAAAACGGGCTCTAACATGCACTTCGGTATTCGTGAACACGCTATGGCTGCTATCGTTAACGGTATGTATTTACACGGCGGTCTTATCCCCTATTGCGCAACCTTTGCAGTTTTCTCTGACTATATGAAAAACGCTATGCGTATGTCTGCAATTATGGAACTCCCCGTGACCTATATCTTAACCCACGATTCAATCGGTGTTGGCGAAGACGGGCCTACCCACCAACCTATCGAACATCTCGCTGGCTTACGCGCAATGCCTAATATGAGAGTTTATCGCCCTGCAGACGGCAGAGAAACCACTGCCGCTTGGATTAGCGCGCTTAAAGGTAAAGACCCTTCTTGCTTGATTCTTTCACGCCAAACCTTGCCTATGCTTGACGGCACTGGCAAAGATGCGTTCAAGGGTGGTTACGTTCTTTGCGACAGCGCAAAGAAAACGCCAGACGTTATTCTTATCGCAACTGGTAGCGAAGTTAACCTTGCAGTTTCTGCAAAAGCAGAACTCGCTAAACAAGGCGTTGACGCAAGGGTTGTTTCTATGCCTTGTGTAGAAGACTTTGAAGCACAAAGCGAAAAATATAAAGAAAGCGTTCTTCCCAAAAACGTTCGCGCAAGAGTTGCAATTGAAGCAGGCTCTCCAATGTGTTGGTATAAATACGTTGGCATGGATGGTAAGATTATCGGTATGGAAACGTTCGGCGAATCTGCACCTGCTAAAAAATTGTTTGAAAAGTACGGATTTACCGTTGAAAAGGTTGTTGAAACCGCTTTATCAATTGTTAAATAATTTTAACGTTAAAAAAATTAACCCCGTGGAGTTTTCCACGGGGTTAATTTTTTATTACATAAGTTTATCCGTTTTCTTCTTTTAAGTCGTCCGCAACAAGTACTTTCTTTTCGGCTTCTTTTTTATCTTCTTTTACGTCGGCTATACTTGAAAGAATTACGGCAAATAACGCTATAATTCCACCGCATACGAATTCAAACGACAAAGTGTCCATACCCACTAAAAGTGATATTGCACCAGTTATTACCGCTGAAAACGGCATAATTATCGAAACCGCGGTGGGATTTACAAACTTCATAGCGTACGTCCTTAAAAACCAACACAACACGTTTGAAACCAACGCCAAAACCACTAATAAGGCTATCCCACCAAGGTCAAAACTAAATTTTATGACTTCAATCGGTGCACCGTTAACTTTTATAACAGAAAGCAACATTGCCGAAAGAAGTGATACTATCGTTGAGGCCCATTGTTGTAACAACAAATATAGTAGCGTATTGAACTTTTTAATTTTAACACCCGTATACGCAATGTTTACGCCGTATAAAACGCCAGCCAAAGCACACAACAATTCGCCCTTACCAAAAGAAATGCTTTCCGCACCAAAGTTCATGCCACTCAAAATAAACATACCTACTAGACACAGTACGCTTGAAACTATCGTTAAAAAACTAGGTTTTTTCTTGATTGCGAAAAACAAAATTATAGGAACGACCACGCAAGAAATATTTTCCAAAAATGCGTATTTAGTGGGTGTTGTATAAATCAACCCGATTTTTTGAACTAACGACGCTAGCGACACAAATATACCAGTCGGGATTGCGTATTTAAAGTAGTCTTTATTTAAATTTTTAAGTTTTTTAATACATATTAAAAGTAGCGTTACGGCAGAAATTAAACTTATGACAGCAGAGCGGAAAGCCACCGAATAGTCTTTATTCATAACTACGTTAAGTGGCGGAGACGACCCCCACACGAATATCACGAATATCAACATTGCGTAAGCAAGCACTTTTTTGTTTTTGAATAGTTTTTCCATAGTCCTTCCTCTTTTAACATTTAATTTTCACATCAATTATTATAATGTTTTTATTGACATTATGGAAGCGACTGTTTATAATAGGGGTGTGAAAAAATTTCACAAGGAGCAAGTATGGATACCGTAAGAATTAAGGCTTTTTTATTAGCAGTTAAATACGGCAGTTTTTCCAAAGCGGCGGAAGAATTATCATATACCCCGTCCGCGCTTTCACATATAGCCGACGCAATGGAAGAAGAAACGGGTGTAAAAATACTTAACCGCACCCACAGCGGAATTGAACTTACCGAAAACGGAAAAGTTTTATGCGAAAAATTTGCTGCGATAATTGATGCTGAAAACTCGCTTTTTAAGACTGTTGAAAACATTAAACACGGCAACGATACTCTTACGGTAGGCTCTTATTCGAGCATATCAAAACACCTACTCCCCGAAATAATTAAAAAATTTAAAACGGCTTATCCGCAAGTAAAGGTTAGTATAAAGGTTGAAAACGATATGCGCACCCTGTTAAACTCTGACGCGGCAGACGTGGTTTTCACTGACCACAAGCCCGAATACTCTTCTTTCGTAAGCATTATGAACGACCCGTTTGAAGCAGTCGTTCCAAAAAACGTTTTTACCGACAGAAAAACCGTTTCAAAAGAAGAATTGTATCCTTTTAGTTATATTTCTCACAACGAAAGTTGTTTACACGAATATTTTGACGAAAGCAAATTTAAGGAAATAATAAAATTTGATTCGGTAGACGACGCGTCGATTATATCAATGGTAAAAGAAAATATAGGGATAGCCGTGCTTTCGTCGTTAATATTAAAAAACGCGCCGAAAGGTGTTAAAGTGCTTAAACTCAAACCCGAAATTTCGCGAACGATAGGCTTTGCGTATAAAAAAGAAACCGCGCAAACGGGTTGCGCGGCAAAATTTATTAAGTTTATTAAAAAAGAATTTTCGTTAGTTTAACGCGTCAAACTTATCGGCAAGTTCGCGCACCGCATCATAGGCCTTTTTAAGCGCACCTTCAACATCTTCTTGCCCACTAAGATAATGACTGCACTCTAACGTGAAATCGCCTTTATATCCAATCTCTTTAAGCGCTCTTATAATAGGGTCAAATTCAATACTCATTGTCATAGGTAAACCGTGGCTATCATAATGCTTATCGTTATCGTGAATATGTAGCGCTTGTAAATGATTGCCAAGCGTTTTTATCATTTTAACCGCACTTGTATCAAGTCCGCGCATTTCCGCGTGCCCTATATCAAGGCACGCCACGAAATAATCGTCGTTAAGCTCTTTAATATATTCTAAAAAACTTTCGTGGTCGGAACAAGCCACTCTATACGCTTGGTCTTTTTCCCTATCCCAATCCCACATATTCTCAGTTGCAATCTTCACGCCGTGCGATTTTGCAAACGGCAACAACTCGCCATACATTTTTGCATTTTCTTCAAGAGTTTTTTGTTCTTGAGGGTGAATTACACAAATTTTACCGCCTACTTCCGCGGTAATTTCTATACAGCGTTTGAGTTGGTCTCTAATTCCCGAAAGGACGGTGGGATAAGGCGCGTGCGACTGATTGCAAAAAATGCCGTTATCCTTTGCAACTTGTTTTAGTTTTCTTGCAAATTTTAAATATTCTGTCGTTGCAAGCGGGTGGTTTGCAGGGGTGACCGTTTTAGTTTGCCAAGCATAATTTATAACGTTCTTAAACATTGACATATCAAACGCGTCAAAACCTGCTTTCGCAACTAATTCTATCGCCTTTTCTTCGCCTATCTTTGGAGCGATTGAACCTATCTCTGTTGAAACAATCCTTTTTTTCATTTTTTTTCCTTTACGCCAAGTTTTCTTCGGCTTGCTTTAAGTTAAGGTCGTTTAAGCACTTTAATTCGTAGAACTTGCCTTTCTTTGCCATAAGTTCTTCAAACGTTCCGCTTTCAACAGCAACGCCTTGGTCCATAACGACAATTCTATCTGCATCACGGATAGTTGATAACCTGTGCGCAACGATAAACGTGGTGCGTCCACGGATTGAAGAAGAGATTGCTTTTTGAACGTGATATTCTGAAATATTATCGAGTGCACTGGTCGCTTCGTCTAAAATCAAAATTTTTGGGTTTCTGATAAGCGCACGCGCGATAGTTATTCTTTGTTTTTGTCCGCCTGAAAGTTTATCGCCATGTTCACCTATATCGGTGTCTAAACCGTTTGGCAAATCTTTTATAAACTCATTAAGGTTTGCCATTTCAACAACTTTTTGCAACTCTTTTTCTTTATAATGGCTTAAACCGTAAGTGATATTATCCCTAATCGTGCCCGAAAACAAGATACTGCTTTGTGGAACGACTGAAATATGATGGCGATATTCTGAAAGGTTAAAATCTTTTATAGACTTTCCGTCAATTTTAAGGTCGCCTTTTTCCGCCGTCAAAAAACCTATTATAAGGTTCATAATAGTTGATTTACCCGACCCCGACGCGCCAACCACCGCAATACACTCGCCTGGTTTAACTGACAAAGAAAAGTCTTTAACCACGAACTGTTCGGTGTTTGGATAGCGGTAAGATAAGTTTTCGAATTCAACAGCACCTTTAATAGCCGGCACTTTTGCCTTGCCAATAGTTATTTCAACGTCTTCGGCGTTCATAATCTCTGAAACAGAATTTAGCGCTTCCGTTCCACTTGCCAAAGACGGATACATATTAACCAAATTAGAAACGTATCCGCTTATTTGCGTAAACATAGTTTGATAAAGAACTATATCACCGATAGAAATATACCTGTTTAACGCCAAAACTGAACAGAATATCAAGCAAATTGCGCTAAGTAGTTGGTTTATAACCCAACTTGCCGAGCCGAAACGCGCCGTGTTCATATCCACTTCCATACCTGCACCGGCTAGTTGAGTTATGGACTTATTGAACCCACCTATTTCCGTTTGTTCTAAACCGTGAGATTTAGTGACGGGCATCATTTCAAGCATATTAGAAAGTTTACTACTAACTTTTTCAGTTTTTAAACGGAACTCTCTATACACCTTTCGCATTTTTTTTCTAAATACAAAAGAAATGCCAACGTTGCAAGGGATAACTAATAAAAAAAACAAGGCAATAATTCCATTTTTGCAAACGGAAATAGTCGTTGCGATTATTACGCCCAAAATGTTAGGTATAATGCTATGCAATATAGTGTGAAAAAGCCCATCAACACTGTCGGTATCCTTTAAGAACTTTGACTGAATTTTACCCGTTTGCATATCTTTATGATACGTTATGGATAAACTTTGTAGTTTTCTAACCACCGTGCTTTTGATGCCTGCACTTGTTCGCCTTGCCATTTTACTGACTATTTTAAACCGCCAAATAGTTGTTGGAACGTTTTGCGCAATAACCACCAACAACAAAACCGAACAAATTATAATTCTTCTCCAAACATCCGCCGTCACCCCACCGCCTGCTTCTACACTGGCGGTGACCACGTCAATTATGTATGCTGTCATAAGTGGCATAACGTACGTAGGCAAGCCTTGAAGCACGTAAATCAAGGTTGAAAAAATAATCGGGCGTGCGTTCATCTTCACGAGTTTAGTGAAAAACTTTTTCTCTTTCTTTCCCTTTCTCGTTGAATGCTCTTCAAACAAGAAATCATATTCGGGAATAAATTTTTCGCTTTGCTTACTTCGCTTGGGTTTCTCGTCTTGCATGGTATACACCTCGCAACTATTATATTGTTAAAGGCTTTAACTTATTTCAAGTTAAAGCCTTTAATTCACTCAAAGTTTAGCACACCTAAATTTGCTTGTCAATACCTTTTTAAAAAATTTTTTAAATATTTTTTAAGTATTCGTAAAGCCCGTTCACACCCCTTTCAACGTCTCTTTTCGTTTCTTCAAAATCACCCGACCAGTAAGGGTCGCTTACGTCTTTATTTTCGCCCGCAAAAGATAAAAGCAGTTTAATTTTGCCCTTGCTATCTCCGCCGAAAATCCTTTGCATGTTGATTAAATTTCTATTATCCATGCCGATAAAATAATCGAATTCATCATAATCTTTTGCCTTTAACACGACGGCGCGCTTTCCGTTGCAAGAAATATTCAACCTGTCAAGAATTCTTTTCGTTCCGTAATGAACGGGGCTTCCGTATTCTTCACTGCTCGTTCCAGAAGACGCTATAAAAAACTTATCACTCTCTCCCTTACTCTCAACCAAGTGCTTAAACATAAACTCTGCCATAGGCGAACGGCAAATATTCCCGTGGCAAACAAACATAATTTTAATCATTTTTTCACCTTGTAAATAATGATATTATAAAAGCGCAACAAAAGTCAAATCCTTTTAAGCAAAAAGGCTTGCAATATACACAAGCCTTTAACTTAAATTAAAATTCAACTTTATATAACGTCCCGCTATAATCACTATAAAAACAAGTTCCGTTATAAAAATCAATGCACTCTGGTTCGTCTAAAAAACCAAGGTTCATAATATCAATATATTCTTCTTTTTTAGTAGAAAGGTTTATTATTCTAATGGCAGGGCGATTTACCGTATCGTTTCTAAACCCTTCGGTAGAATAAATTTTGCCCCCGTAAACAATCGCGCCTTGTATAAAGCGGTGATATTCACAATCAAAAGATTCTTTAATATCGTTTTTACTTAAAACCACCTTTTTGATTTTCAAAACGGGGTCTATCTCACCTTCTTTAACCGACGGCAAATCAAACCTGAAATAGCGCGTTCCCAACTTTTCATCTCTCATAACGAACGCCCAATAAGAATTTGTTTGGTTATCCACAACGAAGTTGCCGTAAGGGCGCACACCGTGTTCTTTTTCGCTTGCTTTCCATAAGTTTTCGTCTTCACAAAAATCTATTTTTATTAACTGAACTAAGGTTGACTTAAATCCATCACACGTTTTTTGTATGCGATAAACTAAACATACGCCAATCATTTTGTCTTCAGCCTTTGCATAATTGTTGTAAACGTTAGTGTATAAAAGTGGATATTCGTCACCATCTTCATAAAACTCCGAGCCAAAACAAACGGAATTGCTGTGAGGAACAATTTGCTCTTTTTTATCAAGCGCAAATTGTGAAAAGGCCTTTAATTCTTGTTCGCTATCACTTTTTAATTCTTCTAAGTTATATACCCAACACTCACCCTTGGTGTTAAAACGGAAAAGCTCAGAACCGTAAATTGCGCCGTCTTGCCCACCAACTATTTTTGCAATTTTTTCAATTTTCATAATTTTTCTCCTTTCTCTTCCGTTTTATTATTTTCTATTAGTGCTTTCTCAATTTTTTTAACCTTTTTCCATAGTGCAAGGCTTTCTTCGGGGGTGGTTGGTCTTGGCTCGTCACCAAAAACGTGCGGGTGTCTACGAATAAGTTTTTCCGAAAGAGTTTGAATAACGTCGCTAAAATCAAAAAGTCCTTGTTCTTTTGCAATTTGGCTGTTCATAACAACTTGCAAAAGCACGTCCCCTAATTCTTCTTGTAAATTTTTATAATCTTTTTTATCTATCGCTTGTAAAACTTCTTCCGTTTCGTCAGACAAACACTTTTTCATTGAATTAAAATCTTGCGCTCTATCCCATTCGCACCCGTTTGGCGAACGCAAAATATCAACAATTTCAACAAGTTCAATTATATCATGCTTTTGCTTTTCAATATATTCTTTTCCGTTATATTTTCTCATTGTTAACCTAAATTATTTTTGATAATTTTAATATAAAAAAACAAAATTTATCAATCCTTATTATGAGAATAATAAAGATTTATTTTATCATATCACGATTTTAAATATATTGTCTGAATTCTTGGATAATACAATTTCCTTTTTAATGAGTTCTCCGTTTATATTTATCAAAATTTCGTAAACACCAAAAAATCCTCTAAAATCTGCAATACCTTCCTCATTTGTAACAATATTTGTTTCAGTATGCCAACGCTCACAAATAAGTTCTCTCAACTTGTTGTAAGCGGGCTTGGGTGACAAATCAAAGCGAAGAAGTCCACCGTAATAGTAATTCTCACCAATCGCCATATTCCCTTGCGAAGCTTTGATTTTTTCTGGATTAGGGTCGGGAACATGCGCATATCCGTCAACAAGATTCCAGTAAATAATCTGCTCCACGTTCTGATGGGAGAACCAAATGGAATACAGTTTTTCAATAATTTCCGCCTGTATCTGCTCATCCTCCGCCTCCCACGAATAAGAGGGGATGGTGACCTCTGTTATTTGAAGAGGCTTGCCTAAATTAGAATATAGGTCCATGTGCTTATAAAGGTTTTTAGGGTTAAGAGTTAATCTTGTTCTTCCATATTCGCTCTCTAACCTATTAAAAAGATGGAATTGCATACCAATTGCGTCTATCCTTGCACCCTTAAGCATATTGGCTTCTATATAGGAATAATACTTATCCGTTGCACGACACCTGTCTTCCCAACAAAGCCCAGTGTACTCATTGATTGCAAGATGATTATTTGGAAAATACTTTTCAGCTAGTTTGAAGCACCATTCCACAAAATCGGGCTCATCGTAAAATTTTGTTTTACCCGTCTCCCATTCCATCTCGTTGGTTACTTCAATCGTATGAATTTTATCGGCATACCGCTCGGCAATTTCGGCATAACGTCTTTCAAGTTCGTCTTTTATTTCTTCTACGCTTGCGTCATATAACCATTTTGGAAAAGCCCGGTCATAAGCTAACGCATGTTCGCGTGGTTCTATTCCATGTTGCTGACAAAATTCTATACAAAGGTCTGGAGCAGGTCGTCTGTATATCTTTAGGCTGTCTTTAGTATACCGTGTCTTTTCCCGTTCTGGCTCCAATGCGTTCCAATAGAAAGGTATGGTCGCCATATTGAATACGTCCGAAAAGGCTTTTTTGTACGCCTCGTTTTTTGTCTCGGTTTCAAGCTCATCAAGCATAAAAATATTCGCGCCGAAACGGAATTCGTGAGTCTTTTGACATGCTTTTATTTTTGCATCTGGAATGGAATTACCATCCTTGTCGGTGACTTTTAGTTTTGCGTTCCCCTTTCGGTAATGCTCTATACCATTCGCCACCTTTGCATTTATAAAATCATTTTGTTCTTCAAATAAGTCTAAAATTTTTCTTCTATCACTCATTTGTTTCATTTTTTTCCTTTTTATTCTACGCTACACAGTATAATACAAGCAATTTAAAAAATCAAGCATAAATTAAAAAACGGCACCAACAAAATTGTTG
This sequence comes from Clostridiales bacterium, assembly GCA_015055725.1. Lineage (GTDB taxonomy): Bacteria > Bacillota > Clostridia > Christensenellales > Borkfalkiaceae > UBA1259. The sequence goes on from SVHO01000032.1 coordinate 11,531, forward strand.
ATGACGTTTTAATTTTTAGTCTTCTTTTCTCAAAACTTTTTTCTGCCAAAATGCATTGCTAAATTAACTACCTTAAACGTAGGCACGTATCTATGCTTACAATTTTTGCACTCATAATAACCTGCAACTTGCTCTATTTTTAACGCAAACGCGAACCCCACAACTGCGGGAATAACACCTGAAAGCGAAAGAACGATTCTTTGCCAATCTTCCATCGGTAAATATGCGCTAATCGTTATCGGCACAAGTAAAACTATTAAAGTAGAAGATTTTTATAATCTTTTTTATCTATCGCTTGTAAAACTTCTTCCGTTTCGTCAGACAAACACTTTTTCATTGAATTAAAATCTTGCGCTCTATCCCATTCGCACCCGTTTGGCGAACGCAAAATTCTAACGATTTCAACAAGTTCAATTATATCGTGTTTTTGCTTTTCAATATATTCTTTTCCGTTATATTTCCGCATATACCACCATTATCTAAATCACGCAATTTTTTCTTCGATGCTTTTTTCAAGAATCTCTTGTTCTTTTTCTTTTTTAAATCTCTTTTTAACCCGATTAAACAACATCATTGCAACTATTGCGGCAACAACACACGCAATGGCCCAGCTCGCAGGATATAAAACGTATAGCATCTTTAAGTTATGCGCAACGTTCCCCTCAATACACACGTATGGATAAACCCCTATCAAGTAAATCACACGTAAAACAATGTTTGCAAGTACGCTTAAAAGAGTTGAAGTAAGAGAATATCCAATCCCCCTGATAGTTTCTTGGAAAACGTTTAAAACCCCTAAAATCGTATAAAAAATACTTACGGTGTTTATTCTTACAACACAAAGGTCTAAAACTTCTTTAGTGCTCGTCATAATTCCGCAAAGCAATCTCCCTGCAAAAATCAAAACTAAACCGAGCGATAAAGATACGACAAGTTGCATCATCGTAGATAACAAAACAACTTTTTTAATTCGATTCAACTTCTTCGCGCCATAATTTTGGCTTATAACCGCTATGTTCGCAGCCCCAATGCCGTGAACGGCTTCTAAAATAAATCCGTCAAACTCTTTGGTTATAGAGTGCGCAGCCATCGCCGTCTCTCCTAACGTATTAAGCTCAGAAGAAACAAGCACGTTCGAAAAAGAAAACAAACATTTAGAAATTGAAATTGGCAAGCCTATTTGCACAAGCCCCAAAAATTCTTTTTTATCAATTCTTAAATTCTTCTTTTCTATCTTTATATATCCGTCGCTTTTAAGCATCAAAACCAACGCACTTATTCCGCTAACACAATTCGAAACAACCGTCGCTATTGCAACCCCTTCAATATCCCACTTTATAACCGCAATGAAAAATATGTTCAGGCAAACGTTAAGCACACCGCCTATAATCAAAAATATAAGCGGTCTAAAAGTGTCACCAACAGCGCGAAAAATAGACGCGCAAAAATTATAAAGCATTATAATCGGCATCCCCAACATATAAATTTTTAGATATGTTGACGCATATGGCAAAACCCCTTTTGCGCAGTTTGTCCATATAAGCAGAGAATCGGCAAGTAGCACCCCAAGAATCATCAAAGATACGCCAAAAATAACACTTAACGTTATAGCAGTTCCCACGCATCTTCTAGCCCTTTCCACGTCTCTTTGCCCAATATATCGCGCAACTAAAACGTTAGCACTTATAGAAAATGCGGTAAAAAACGCTATGCATAAATTAATTATGGGTGTTGCCGCACCAACCGCCGCAATCGCATTATCGTTTCCCGTAAATATTCCAAGCACGGATAAATCGGCTGCAGTAAATAAAAGTTGAAGAACGTTTACGCCAATTATAGGCAACGTGTATAATATCATTTTCTTCAACAACGGCCCCGATGTAAAGTCTTTTTCTATTTTTCTAACCACGGCACACCCCCATCTTTTATTTATGCATATATGCTTATTAAAAACACATTAAATAAATATATAAACAAAATATCACACGGTATAAAAAATGTCAATAAAAAATTAAGTTGCTATATTTAAAATAGTTAGATTTTTTTACGTTTCAAAACCAATCAAATATTTCCGCTTAAATTTAACTTCATAAAAAAGCGCCGGCTAAATAGCCCGCGCTTTTTGTGTTTTTTCACTTATTTAGTTATACTCGCATATTTTTTCAATTACTTCGCTAGGAATAATAACGTCATCATAAAGTGGTTTTATTGTCATTTTTGTATCAACGTTTTCACCTATTTTATTATTCCCTATAAACCCTACTAGATCATATTCTTCATCATAAACGTAAGTCATTTCCACATTCTCCATATACTGGTCGTCCGCCACTACTTTAATAATATAATAATTTCCTGTTTTTAAGTAGAAATAATTAGCCGATAGCGATTGATACAACATTATTTCAAATACCATAGGTAATTGTGCCACTGCAAACTCCCACCACCTGCTTACTTGAACTTCCCTGCCAATTTCTATTTCCAATACAGTTGCTTGAATAATGATATCTGCTATAGAATTATATCCCAAAAAACCTGAACAATCGGTTATTTCCGCTAACCTATTTAACGGATTAGGTTGTGTTGAATATATAATTTTATCAACAATAAATGCAGTGTGCTCAAAATCATATATTTGAAAATCTTCACCGTCTGGTACAGCAACACTTAAAGTTGCTGGTCTTAAACTAGCGCTAATTTGTGCGTTATATATGTTGTTTTCATATTTGACGTTCACTACGTCTTCTTTTTTATATTTTGTTGAGTTAATCGTTTCGTATCCAACGAATTTTATTTGCGCACCATACTTCTTAAAATCAATTGCTCCTTGTGTTGAATTACTTTTAACGTTTTCCACAAAAGCACCAATATTTTCTTCGCTAACGGCGTTTAGTTCTATACCATCTATATTTTCAAAGAGATTATATGAACAATTAAAACAGATGCCATTGTTATAATCATGGCCTATCTCATCCACATAATCCGCAATATAACTATCTCCGCAAGAGCAAACATATGTTGTATATCCTTTTTCAGTACACGTGGGGTCTGTTGCGTTAGTCACATAACTGTGTTCATGTCTACAAGCCGTTAAACCAAATATAACACACAAGACAAGAACCAAAGTTAATAGTACAATCGAAAGTTTTCTTTTCATAATTTTTCTCCTTTTAACATTAACAATTTTAACAAGTCTTATTGTACTTGTCAAGTATTTTAAGACTTGCTGCGTGTATAATAATTGTATGGGATTCAAGGAAAGATTAAAAGAATTACGCATTGCAAAGGGTTTAAGCCAAATGCAATTATCTATAAAGTTAAATATAAGTCAATCCGCAATTGCAAAATGGGAACTTGGCAAAACTGAACCAACCGCTTCCGCATTAATTATTCTATCAAAGTTCTTTAACGAAACAACGGATTATCTTTTAGGCTTAGAAGACTAACAGCACCATAACTTATGGTGCTGTTTTTTCTTTCAATTTGTTTGTTTTAATTATTCTAACAAATAAACGATAAACGTCTCTTCCCCTGAGACTTTTCCCCGGACACAATTGCTTTTTGCAATTGTCGAGGCGGGATACGGTTGTTTCTGCAACAAAAAAAGAACCACGTTAGATGGTTCTTTCTTTGTTTGGATGCAGCAACAACCTATTTTCCCGGACCGTCGCCAGTCAAGTATTTTCGGCGCTAGTGAGCTTAACTACTGTGTTCGGTATGAGAACAGGTGGGAC
>SVHO01000033.1 GCA_015055725.1 Clostridiales bacterium
AACGGCGACTTTTCGCCGTTTAAGGCTTGTATGTATGTGAGGTTGATTAAGTCCTCGTAACTTGCCGTTTTTTCAGGTGTATAAGCCCGAGCAAAACCGCCTCGCATACATACCTTAGCCCTTTGTTTGCCCTGAGGTTGTCCGTAAACCTCAATTCGCATTAGTCGCCTGCCTTTATTTCGCCTGTCTCGGTATCGACCTGACTATCGCCAAAAAATGCGTTTTCGTCAAAGCCTTGCTCTACCTTTTCCGTCGTATCGGAAACGACAGCAGAAATCGGGGCTACTGTGCTTTCGGTATAATCGTCATTATCACGCATAGCGTTTGTGTCGCCGTCATAAGCCGACTGCATATCAATCGACATAATACCCCACTTAGAAATGAGTTGACGGAGCATTGTTTTGAACGCCATAGCGTCAAAATCTTTATACCAGAAAGACGAATATTTCCACATATCTTTTTCGGGCACCTTGCCTGCCTCAAAGTCTGCATACGAAACTTTATCGTATTTAGGCTCCCTGCCCTTAGTTGCGGAAATGCTAAACGCCTTACTGTATTTATCGGCGTGTAAAAGCATTTTCTTTTTGCTCCAATAGAGCGTCTTTTGGAATCCGTTTACAAGTTCAAAGAAAGCGTAATAGCCTACCGTAGGGGCTTTTTCTCTTTCTTCGTCGTCCTGAATAAGACTTACATATAATTCCTCAGTAAGAGGGTCGTATTTTACAAATTCGCCCTCTTTAATGGCGATAACGTTAATCTTCTTGTAGTGCCCTGAGCGGACTGCTAACTGAATATAACCCTTATAGCCAAGCACGAATGTTGCCACTGTGCGATTGTTCTTTTTATCTTCAAACGGCACCATATAAGCCAAGCCAAGCGAGGGCGAAAGGCTCAAATTGAGAGCGTTTGCCAAGAGGGCGGACGATACAATCGTGCTGTATTCGCAAGCCTGCAAAGCAGGGTTTGTAGCCGTTGCCGAAATAATGGACGAAATGAATTTTTGTGCCTCTTTTTCGGAGCCTATCATTCCGTTAATCCACTTTTTGATTTTTTCCTGACCTAAATATTGACCTACCGTAGCAGGTGTCGTATTTTGTTCCTTTCTAACTAACGTATTGTTGACAGCCATTTTATTATCCTCCTTTATGCTCTCTCAATTTTTAATCCGTTTTCGCTCATATACGCCTTTAATGCGTTGAGTTGTTCCGCTGTGCCTGTTACCTTAAACGCAATCGTGAAAAGTTTTGCAGGCTCCTCTACTTGTGCCACTGTCTCGGGCTGTTTTTCGGGCGTAGGCTCAGCGTTTTTCTTTTCGGCGGCAATTCGTTCAGCCTCAGCCTTTGCCTGCTCAATACGCTGTTTTTCAGCCTTTCTACGCTCGTATGCGGTAATCGTGTCCGTAAGGCTCAACCCCTCAAAATACATCGCTTTGAGTTCGGTTGTATCACTACCCAGAGCCTCAATGGTTACGAGTTCCGCTTTGATTTTTTCAATAATGGCGTCGATGTCCTTTTTAACAGCAGGCATTTTCTTGCTTGCGTTCAGCCACTCGTCTTTATGGATTTTCTCGTAGCGGATAAATCCTGCAAGTTCGGCAGGCAATACGCTTGCGAAATACTCCTTACATTCGACGAGTTTTTCCGCCTTTTGCTTTTCGGTATAGGTTTTAACCTGTCCGTCGATTTCAAGCATAACGACCTTTACTGTGTCGATAACCTCGTTTACCTCCGCCGTGAATTTATCCAACGGAGCGGTGTAAACTTTCTTGATTCTCAATCTTTCGGAATTGAGAGCGTCCATAAATTTGTTTAACGTCGCCCTATCCGCTTTGGCGGCGGAAATAGATGTTTCGTCGTAAATCCTGCCCTGATAGGTTGCGAGCCTGTCCTTAACCTCTACCAAGAGTTCAGCGTTATTAAACGCAATCATAGCAGGGATAAGTTCCTCAATAGGTTTGTTGAGCCTTAAAGTTAATTCTTGTGCCATTTTGTATATCCTCCGATTTTTAATATTTGTTGGTTTTAGAATTGAGGCAATAGTCTCGGCGGACGCTCGCCTCGTTTTACATAGCCCCAAAATTCGTGCTCAGCCTCGTCAAGATATTTCATATCCGACAGCACGCCCTGGTCCTGTGTAATTTTGATGTGCCTGCACTTAGTAACGATTTCGCCCTCCTCGTCTATCCACCTAAACTCTGGGCGTATTACAACAAATTTTCGCTCCGTTACCAGCATTTGGTGCAAAACCTGTATGTAATACTTTTGGGGAATTTGACCTCGCCACTCCTCCCAAGCAAGATTTGACGTTGCAAGCACTGTCTTGCCCTCGTATATACCGAGTATCTTTGTTTGTATTTCCTCCAATTCGCCGTCCAGCGAGGCAAATTGAAAGCCGTTTTTAAGATAAACTACTGATTTATCTACTTTCGTCTTGTATCTATCCGCATATTGTAAAGCAAATAACCTGACATTATATTCCTCAGCCTCGGAGCCGTATTTAACCACCTCACTGTCCGACAGGTCTCTCGGCTCTCTTAAACCGACTTTTTCCTCCCACAGTTCGATGTTTGTTACCCAATTCGACATACCGAGAACAGCCGAGGCGTCGCTCGCACCGATTCCGTTTTTACGGAAAGCAAGCCACTCGGGCGTATTGTGCTGTAATTTAATTACCTCAAACACTTACGCACCCTCTCGCACACATTTCGTGGTATTGACGCCAGATTTCCGAAATAACAGTCTCTCTAACGTCGTCGCTTAAAGCCTCGATTTCGTGCACAGCCTCTATAAATGTCATTTTTGTAAGCATATTAGATACAAGGCTTTTTACCTTTACATTTGACATAATTGCACCTCCTAAATGCCTGCGACTTTTGAAAAGTCAATGTATTTTTGCTGTTGCTCGTTGCGGATTTTAGTAGTTCGCTTGTCCGCAAGTTCGGGGTTTTCCTCTAAAATCTTACGACGACAGCGTGTAATGCTACCGTTCTCTATCTGCCTTAATTTGCCCGATAAAGCCAGGTCGGCATACGATTCGCTCGTGTCTATGCCAAGTCTTTTGCAAACGCCCATAATAAGAGCCGTATCACTACGGATAGCCTCCTCGTTTTCCATAAGTTCGGCATAAACTATTTTTTTGAGTTCCTGCAATTTCTTCATAACCTATCCTCCTTACTGCTCGCTTTCTTCTTTTGCGATAAATTCGTTAATAGCCATACGCACGATGTCGCTTAGGGTTAGTTCCTTTTTATCGGCAATTTCCATAAGTCTTTCGTGCTTATCGGTAGTAATGTAAACTCCGAGACAAATTTTGTCTTTGATAGGCTTTCTACCGCTCGGTCTTTGCTTTTTCATACGAAATCCTCCTTTTTGATAAATAAAAAATGGGCTTACCAGTTAAGGTAAACCCAAGGGGATTATAAGCAAATTAAAAATGGATTTGCCCTAACTGACAAACCCATTGTATAACATCATTTTTAAAAATTTATTCTAGCTTTTTTTATTTTTTTTGATATTATTTATCTATAAATAAAAAACTGCGAAAAGTTTATCTCTCCGCAGTTTTTTTATTTACTTCAATTCTTTTATAAATGAAATCAATCTATTTAAACCTTCTTTGATATCTTCAATAGAAATTGCATATGAAAGTCTAATACAATCGTCACTACCGAAGGCAACCCCAGGTATTAGTGCAACACCACGCTTTAACGCGCAATCAGCAAAAGTTAAAGAATCTTTTATAACCACTCCGTCAAAAGCCTTACCGTATAAATCAGCAACGTTGACGAAAACGTAAAACGCACCTTTAGGTTGTATGCAAACGATACCAGGAACGTCAGAAAGCATTTCAATCATTAGTTTTCTGCGTTCATCAAAGACTTTTTGCATTTCACAAATAAATTGCTCACCTTTGGGGTCAACGAGCGCAGTCACCGACGCATATTGAGAAATTGAACAAGCGTTGCTTGTTGTATGACTTTGCATGCTTGATATTGCTTTAACAACATTAACTGGTCCAGCAAGATAACCAATTCTCCAACCTGTCATAGCGTAGGTTTTACTCATACCGTTAATAATAACGGTCAAATCTTTCATTTTTGGGCTATATTGAGCAATTGAATAATGCTCTTCTCCGTCATAAACTAACTTTTCATATATTTCGTCAGAGATAACGAAGATATTTTTTTCTTCACAAATCTTAGCGATTTCTTTTATTTCATTTTCAGAATAAACCGCACCCGTGGGATTATTCGGTGTGTTTAAGATAAGGCACTTAGTTTTGTCGGTAATAACGTCAGCGAATTGAGATGCCGTCATTTTATAGCCGTTCTCTTTTTTAGTAGGAACGTAAACGCATTTACCCCCTGCAAGCTTGATAAGTTCTGGATAAGTGAGCCAATATGGTGAAGGCAAAATTACTTCGTCACCATCATCAACAATTGCACAAATAGCGTGGTAAAGAGAACTTTTTGCGCCAGAAGAAATAACGATTTGCTCGGGAGTATATTCTAAGCCGTTATCTTTTAAGAACTTTTGGCAAATGGCCTTTTTAAGTTCAACCGTACCAGATGCGGGAGTATATTTTGTAAAGCCGATATCAAGTGCTTTTTTTGCAGATTCAACTATGTAATCAGGGGTATTAAAATCGGGTTCACCCGCCCCAAATCCTATAACGGAAATCCCGTCCGCTTTCATTTTTTTCGCTTTTGCCGTTATTTCAAGCGTTAGCGAAGGAGCAATTTCTTTAACTTTTTTTGAAACGCACATTTTAGTTTTCTCCTTTTATTCTTCGTCATTTCCCATGCTTAATTTTAATTCCCTATCGTGGATAGCCAAAGCTTCAACCATTTCGTCTATTTCACCCAACATAAAATTATCTATCGAGTGAAGCGTAAGCCCGATTCTATGGTCAGTGACACGCCCTTGTGGGAAGTTATAAGTTCTAATTCTTTCCGAACGGTCACCCGTTCCAACTTGGCTACGGCGATTTTCAGAATATTCTTTATCGTATTGAGATTGATAATAATCGTAAAGTCTACTCTTTAGAACGCGCATCGCTTTTTCACGATTTTTGGTTTGAGAACGTTCGTCTTGACATAAAACTACGATACCTGTTGGGATATGGGTTAATCTTATGCAAGATTCAGTCTTATTTACGTGTTGTCCACCTGCACCAGAAGAGCGCAAGGTGTCAACTCTTAAATCTTTTTCATCAATATTAACTTCAACGTCTTCAACTTCGGGTAATACGGCAACTGTTGCAGTTGAAGTATGAACTCTACCTTGTGATTCGGTTTCAGGAACGCGTTGCACCCTGTGTACGCCACTTTCATATTTGAGTTTGCTATACGCTGATTTACCGCTTATTGAAAAAATTGCTTCTTTTAGCCCACCAAGTTCAGTCATACTAATTTCAATATCTTCAGTCTTCCAACGGTTTCTTTCAGCATATTTAATATATAGTTTATATAATTCGAACGCAAAAAGGCTCGCTTCTTCTCCTCCTGCACCGCCACGAATTTCCATAATAACGTTTTTATCGTCGTTAGGGTCTTTGGGTAAAAGTAATATCCTTAATTCTTCCGAAATCTTTGAAAGACGTTCTTTGCAAGCATAAAGTTCTTCTTCCATAAGTGCTTTCATTTCTTGGTCGGTTTCTAACGGCAACATTTCCTTAACGTCTTGCTCTTCTTTTAACACCTTTTTATATTCGGTATATTTTTCTACCGTTTCGGTGATATCTGCAAGTTCTTTCGAATACGCACGCCATTCATCCATTTTTGATATTACTTCGCTATCGCTGACAAGTTGATTGAGTTTTTCAAACCTTTCAAGCATTTTGTCAAGTTTTTTAAACATTAAAATACCGCCTTAACAATCCTGTCAATATTTTCGTAATCTTTAATAATTTCAACGCATTTTGCGTCAGCAAGCATTTCTTTTATAGTGTGTGCTTGTCCTTCACCACACTCTAACAACAAAACACCGTTGTCATTTAAATAATTTTTAGCGTTTTGAATTATAATTTTATAAAAATCAAAGCCGTCTTTCCCACCGTCAAGCGCAATCAAGGGTTCAAAATCTTTTACTTCTTTTTGCAAATTCAATACGTCTTCGCTTTTTATATACGGCGGATTTGAAATAATCACGTCAAACCGCATATCGCTTAAATTTGAAAACATATCACTTTCAATAAACTGAATTTCTGCGCCGTTAATTTTTGCATTTTCTTTTGCAATTTGAAGGGCGTCTACTGAAATATCTACAGCAGTCACGATTGCATTAGTTTTTAATTTGACGGCAATTGCAATAGCCCCGCTACCTGTACACATGTCAAGCACGCTAGTATCAGCACTAATATAATTAAGTGATTTTTCAACTAAAATTTCAGTCTCTGGACGCGGAATTAACACTCGTTCGTCAACTTTAATTTTATAACCATAAAACTCAGTATCACCAATACAATACCAAAGTGGTCTACCCGTGATTCTTTGGTCAACGATTTTATTAATTTTATCAACGTTTTTTGCGCTTACCATATCGTCGGTTTTAAGCGCGCTTCTCTTTACGCCTAGCGCAATAGATATAATCCATTCGGCTTCCGCGCTTTCATCTATACCGTGATTTTGCAAAGTTTTGCTAACTTTTTCAAGTAAATCTCTGCGTTTTTGTGGAATAACGAATTCTTTTTCAGGTATAGTTTTGTCTGCATCCATTTCAAGAACGGCTTTAAAAGCAGTTATTGCAACTTCAAGCATATCACTATCAGGTTCTTTAGTGGTAATTCTTTGCAACAACAACCCGGGAACTTTTAAAGGATAAAATATAAAGCAATCGGTTTTAGCAAGCCCTTTAAGCAACTCGTATGAAAGCCCTGCAACTACGGGAAGCATGGCAAGTTTAAGCAAAATTCTAAAAATTTTCTCGACGTGTTGCCCAATCAAAGACTCAACGACAGCAAAAAGTAAAATACTGATTAGCATAACGAAAACCATAAAAGTCGTTCCACAACGGTCATGCACTCGTGAACATTTTTTAGCGTTTTCAACTGTTAATTTCAAGCCTTTTTCATAGCAAGATATCGTTTTGTGTTCTGCCCCGTGATACATAAATGTTCGCCTAATATCTTTGAGCATTGAACACAACAATATATAAGCAATAAAAATTAAAAGTTTTAAAAACCCTTCAATAAAATTTTTTGCCCAAACGTCAAATTTAACTTTAAACAAAAACTCTAACTGATTACGGCAAAATTGTGGCAACCACATAAATAGAAAAATCGCAAGCCCTAAACCTAAAATTAAAGATATAGTCGTAATAACGCTCATAACGTCTATTTTAAGTTTTTCAGACATCCATTTTTCAAAGCGTGTGGGTTCACTTTCGCCAAAAACTTCAGCAGAACGCATTAAAACCTTAGAGCCACCAACAAGGGAACTAATAAAGGCAACAACGCCCCTAACGATAGGCAATCTAAAAAACAAATTGCGTTCTTTTTGGGGTTTTATTCTTTTAGTTTCAAGCCTAATGATGCCGTCTGAATCGCGAACGGCAGTTGCCATTGAACAAGCACCGCGCATCATAACCCCTTCTAAAACGGCTTGCCCACCGATTGAAACCTTATTACAGTTTTTGTTTTTATCTCTTTTTTTACCCATTTATAATATCGCCACGCAATAAATTACAAAAAAAACGGCTTTAAGGGTATCAAAATACTCTTAAAGCCGCGCAATATAGCGAACTATTTTGCTTTGCCATATCTCTTATTGAACTTGTCAACACGGCCACCAGTATCAACCAACTTTTGTTTGCCTGTAAAGAAAGGATGACATTTACTGCAAATATCAACTTTAATTACGTCACCTTTTTTGGTTGAGCCGGTTTTAAAAGATTCACCACAAGCACAAACAACAGTCACTTCATGGTAATCGGGATGTATACCTTCTTTCATAACGCACCTCTTTTACTGATTTACTTTGTAATTATATTATATTTTTGTAAGATAGTCAACTATAAAAAGGTGTATTTGTAAAATTTTTCAAAAAGATTTTATTATTTCAACACGATATCAATTTAGTTGATTTTTTTGATTTTTTGTAATATAATGAATAAAATTTTTGTTTTATAACGGAGATATTATGAAAGGTTGGAAAATAGTTAAACCTTTTACCTTAAAAGAAGAAGAAATTTTAGAAACTGACGTTTGTGAATCTTTTACCAAGGTTAAGATAACAAAATCAATCATAACTTTATCCGACGTGCTTAGATATAAAGATGAACTTGACGGTGAAAACGTTGTTCTAGGCAGTGCGGGTATTGGTGTTGTCAGCGAAGCAAAAACTAATCTTTTCGGACTAGAAAAAGGAAAACACGTTTATATCGAGCCGTATAGAGAAGAAACTCAATGCGACCCTAACGTTAATTGGAAAACCATTAAAGGGTCTTCCCTTTCATCTGCAGGTATTGATTTCGACGGGTTTTTAAGTGATTTTGCTTCGGTTGACCCTGGCAAACTTTTTATCTTACCCGATAGCGTCCCCGACCTTGACGCACTTTTTATTAACCACATTTCACTTGCAATTTCCGTAGTTGATAAATTAGAAATTCAAAAGGGTGATTACGTTGCAATTGTTGGTGGCAATAACTTTGCAAATATTTTAGCACAACTCCTTATATATTACCAAGCAGTCCCCATCTTAATCACAAACAATGATGAAGATGCCCAAATCGCAAAAGATTCTGGCGTTTATTACGTTTTAGGTGCTGACGATAACTGGCAAAAAGAAGTTCATACCTTTACAAGTGGTAGAATGGTTAAAAGCGTTGTTTACGTTGCAGACTGCAACATCCCAGTAATAAAAGCCTTTAACCTTGCTTCTCACAACGCAAGCGTTGCTTTTACGGGCGTTGCTTACAAAAATAACGCGATTTCATTTTCACAAGCAATTAAAAAACAACTTAAAATCCTTTGCATAAACAACGGCTATGGCAACACCGCTTCAAGTATCAACCTTATCGCCAACAAGGCAATAAACTTGACCCACTTAAAACTTGACAGTTCTACTTATGAAAACGTTCCTAAAGCGATTGAAAACATGAGTAAAACGTTAGACGAAAAAGGAAAGATTTACGAAACGGTTATCGACCTAGTATAAATTTTATAGTGAAAAGATTTAAACATAAAAAAGACGACAATTTGTCGTCTTTTTTTAATTTTTCTTGCACTTTTTACAAAAGAACAATCGTAAAAATTTTCTTATTATCATTGGCGGTTTGATGCAATAAATTTTCATAACTATACCTCTACATTTAGTATATGAAAACACACCGCCAAATTGATAACACCTTATTAAATTTCTCTTAAATATTTAATTACTGACGCTCTATCTGGTTCATTAAAGACAGTGCTTCCTGCAACGATAACGTTTGCGCCGGCATCCTTAACCGCTCTAACGTTTTCTTTGGTTATACCACCGTCAATTTCAAGGTCAATATCCTTACCCGTGCTCTCAATAAGTTTTCTTGCTTGCTCAATCTTTGGTAAAACTTCGGGAATAAACTTTTGGCCACCAAAGCCTGGATAAACACTCATAAGAAGCAACATATCAATATCTTCAATAACGTTAGCGATTTTATCAACTTCAGTATTTGGGTTGATAACAGCACCACATTTAACGCCCAAATCTTTAATCATTTTAAGCGTTTCCTTAAGTTTATCTCCACACGCTTCATAATGAACTGTAATAATATCCGCACCAGCATCAGCAAATTGCGGGATATAATTCCATGGATTAACAATCATTAAATGCGCGTCAAATACAGCCTTAGAATAAGGTCTTGATTCTTTAATGAGTTTTGGCCCGAAAGAAATGTTTCTTACAAAACTTCCATCCATAACGTCAAGGTGAATAAAATCCGCGCCGTTTTCGGTGATTTTAGCAATTTCTTCACCCATTCTTGAAAAGTTTGCTGATAAAATTGATGGTGCAATTTTAATTTTTGTCATAAACTACTCTCCTTTTTGATATTTCATCATAAATTTCAATATATCTTTGGTATCGGGAACTAGAAAGTTTCCCAACTTCAACCATCTCTTTAACTTTACATTGTGGTTCGTTAACGTGTGAACAGCCACGGAATTTGCACTCACTTTCTAACGCAACGTATTCAGGATAACACGATGGCAAATAATCAATTTCAACCATAGCGTCAATAACGGCAAAACCAGGCGAATCAATAATCTTTATGCCTTCAAACTCAAAAATTTCAGAACGCGTAGTAGTGTGCTTTCCGCGTGAAATTTTTTCACTAACTTCACCTGTTTTTAGTTGCAAGTTAAACATCGAATTGACGATAGAAGTTTTCCCAACCGCGCTTTGACCTGCAAGAACGGTTAGTTTATCGGCTAATTTTGATTTTAACTCTTCTATACCCAGACTTTCACGGGCAGAAACGCTTAAAATTTCAACGTTTGCGTCTTTATATTCTTCAACGATTTTATTATAAAAATCTTTATCGCAGTCTAATTTATTAACAACGAAAAGAACGGGAACGTCTTCTTTAACAGCATTAAGTAAAAGTTTATCAAGCAAATAAAAATCTGGCTTAGGCTCGGGAGAAACGACTGCTACTATTAAATCAATATTACTTACGTTTGGACGAATAAAACGATTTTTTCTTTGGCAAACGCTAGTTATAACTCCGTTTTCAAGTTGGACGAAATCGCCAACCGCAATATCTTCTCCGCGACGCTTTAATATCCCGCGCGCTTTACATCTATAAAGTTTTTCTCCACACTTAACTGAATAAGAATCGGTGTGAGCCTTATAAACTTGCCCTATCAATTTTCTACCTTCAACTGATTTTCTTCTATATATCTTTGGCGAAGTTGTCCACAAGCACCGTCAATATCTTCACCCATTTTTCGCCTAAGCGTTGCCGAAAGACCGCCTTTTTCTAAAAGTCCTAAAAACCTATACGCCTCTTTATCGGTAGTGCTAATTAAATCGTTTTCCTTAACTTCGTTAAGCCTTATAAGGTTGACGTGACACGGCTTTCCTTTTAGGTGTTGAATAAGCGAGTCAGCATGCCTTTTCGTGTCGTTATTACCTTTAATCAAAACGTATTCAAAAATATAACGTCTACCTGTTTTTTCAAAATAATTTGAACACGCATCTAAGATTTCACTTATTTTATAAGCTTTTGCAACAGGCATAATTTTTTCTCTCTCGTCATCAAAAGGTGAATGAAGAGATACCGTCAAATTTATACTAAGATTTTCATTAGCGAGTTCAAACATTTTAGGAACGATGCCAGAAGTTGATAAACTTATATTTCTTTGGCTAATATTTATTCCAGACGGCATTGAAACAAGCCTTAAAAAACTAACGGTATTATCGTAATTATCAAGTGGCTCGCCACTTCCCATTAAAACTACGTTTATTATTTTTCGTTTATCGCCAAGTCCACCGCCAAGATATCTATTAACCGCTATAATTTCACCTAAAATTTCGGCAGGTTCAAGGTTGCGAATTAACCCGTTTAAGCCTGAGGCACAAAAAGCACACCCCATACGACAGCCAACTTGCGTTGAAACACAAATTGTATAGCCATACTTATATTTCATAAGCACGCCTTCAATAACGTTCCCGTCATAAAGTGCAAACAAAAACTTTTCCGTTCCGTCAACAGATTTTAGAGATTTAATAATTTTAACTGGTTGGGCGATATAATCGTTTTCAAGTTTTTCGCGAAGCTGTTTTGAAAGTTCAGTCATTTCAGAAAATTCTAAACCCATGTGTAAGGCTTTTAAAACTTGTCCCGCACGGAATGACTTTTCACTAATTGAAAGGAAAAACTCTTTTAACTGTTCCCCATTGTAATTTAATAAAAACTTTTTCAACACTATTTAACTCTCTTTAATTTTGCAACGTAAAAGCCTAACCCACCCGAAATATCAGGTAAAAATGCGTTTGTTTTAGAAATTGTTTCATGCCTTAATTTACTATCTATTTCACAAACTTCAAAGCCAATTGTGTCTGACATAAACTTATTTATTATTTCAATGTTTTCACTATCTAAAACCGAACACGTTGAATAATATAAATATCCACCTATTTTAACGTAGTTAGAAACAGTTTTTAATATAGAGAGTTGCTCTTTATTAAGGTTTTCAACGTCTTTTTCAGTTCTATTAAGTTTTATATCTGGGTTATCGTTTAACACCCCTAACCCACTACACGGCGCATCAATCAGCACCGCGTCAAACGACTGATTAAACTGCTCGCAATATTCCTTAGCATCTTTAACGCTTTCAAAAACGTTATCCCTTTTCATGCGTGCTTTGTATTCACTAATCAAATTAACTCTATGTTCATGAACGTCCCAAGCGGTAATTTTTTTACATTTATATGAAAGCCTTATGCTTTTACCACCAGGCGCAGAACAGCAATCGAGCAAACTATCGCACGGCTCAACTATATCACATATAGCAACCGAGCCAAGCGCTTGAAAAGTATAAAGTCCTTTATCATAATCTTCGTTGCGAACAAAGTTTTTTGCTATAAAGACGTTATCAAACGGTGTTTCAATAAACTCCACACCTTTATCGGTTAAATACTTTTTGCCATCGCAATCATAAAATGATAAACAAGTGGTTGAATTCTCAGCACTAATTATAGAAGTTGCTCGTTCAAGCCCATAAGATGAACATAAACTTTTAACCGCAAAAAGTGGATACGAATATTTAACGGACAAATATTCGTATTTATCTTCTGGAAGTTGAATTTCTGTTTTAACGAATTTTCTTAAAAAAGCATTAACAAAACCAGATGCGCCGCCTTTCCCTAACTTTTTGGTCAGTTCAACTGCATTTTTAGTGACGGCATATTCCTTTTTGCCCAAATATTTTATAGCATACATTGAAATTTTCAAAATAGTGCGTATAACGAGTTTTGGGTTTTTGTCAACTAGTTTTGATAAGTAATACGAAAGTTCTATATCCTTATCAAGCACGCCATAACAAGTTTTGATTATAAGCGGTCTATTTTTTTCTTCAATAAAGGTAGAAGAAATTGCCTGTTTTATAAAGGCTTTTTCGCTATAAACTTTATTTAAAATTGTATAACAATCGTAAAAGTAATTAACCATTATTTAAATTCACCGCCAACGGTTAATTTATTACCTAACAAAAAGGCTTGAGCATCCATTTGCTTTCCGCCCGCTTTTTGTACGGTCAATAGTTTTAACGCCCCTTTTCCACAAGCAATTACTAATTCTTTATCAGCTTTTAAGATTGTTCCCGCCTTTCCGTTCATATCGCAAATTTTAGCACTATAAATCTTAAATGGGTTGTTTTCAAAAAGGCAAAACGCAACGGGCGACGGATTAAATGCGCGAATTTTATTATAAATACTTTTAGCGTCATCATTCCAATTTATTTGAGCAATTTCTTTTTTTATTATTTTTGTAAAAGTTGCAAGATTATCGTCTTGTTTTTTATAAATTGCTCTGCCGTTTTCTATCTCTTTAAGCGCGTCGATTATACATTCAGAAGCTAAAACTGAAAGCCTATCAAACAATTCGCCACAAGTTTCTGTTGGTTTTATCTCTAATTTGCGTTGTAAAATAATATCGCCTGTATCGATGCCAACGTCAGTTTTCATAATGGTGATACCCGTTTGTTTTTCACCGTTTAATATGGCATAATGAATTGGTGAAGCACCCCTATAAAGTGGCAAAAGCGAAGCGTGAATATTGATAACGCCGAGTTTTGGGATATCTAAAATCTCTTGAGACAAGATTTGACCAAATGCACACGTTATCATTAACTCGGGTTTAAGTTTTTTTATATCTTCAACCCCTTCAACGCGAATTTTATCATACTGAAAAACGGGAATATTAAGTTTTTGGGAAAACACCTTGACGGGAGGTGGCGTAAGCACGTGTTTTCTACCAACAGGCTTATCTTTATTAGTCACAACGCCAACCACTTTATACCCTGCTTCAACAATTTTTTGCAAGGGCAAAACGGAAAAATCAGGTGTTCCAAGATAAACTATCCTCAATTTCAGTCCTCCTTAACGTATTTCGCTTTATCAACGTAAATAATCCCGTCCAAATGGTCGTTTTCATGACAAAAGGCACGCGCTAAAAAGCCTTCGGCATTTACAGTAAAAGGTTTGCCAAATCTATCTTGTGCCTTTACTACAACAGAATATGGGCGAACGACTTCTCCATACTTACCTTTAACAGATAAACACCCTTCAACGTCACATTGTGTTCCCTTTTGCTTTGTAATAACTGGGTTTATACATTCAAAATACTTATCTTCAACCTTAACAACAAAAATACGACGCAAAACGCCAACTTGCGGTGCAGCCAATCCAGCACCGTCAGCCTTAATTAAAGTATCTTTCATATCGTCTAAAAGTTGATGTGTTTT
>SVHO01000034.1 GCA_015055725.1 Clostridiales bacterium
AAGTATACCGCCTATAACCCCGCCGATTGCACCCGACCAAGTTTTTTTAGGGCTTAACTTGGGGCATAACTTTTTGCCACCGATTAAACTGCCCACAAAGTAAGCAACCGTATCAGATAAAGGCGCAATAACGAATGATAAAAGCAACACTATAAACCCTTTATTTATGCCCATTTCGTTGGCGTAAAGCATAAAAGACGTAAAAAAAGATGGATATAAAAAGGGCGAAACGTTAATTATAAATTTTTTAAACCCGTATTTTTTAAGCGCGCATAAAAGAGCAATCAATAAAACGGCAACTAAAAGGTAAATTAAAACTGCCTTAAAGCCGTTTTCTGGACTAAACGCATATTCAACCGCCAAAAATATTGGCACCAACAAACCGCTAAACACAATCGATATAAACGAAAGGTTTTCATCCGCCCATTTTGTCACCGCGCGCGACATTTCAAAAGTGCCGATAACGGTGATAAACATGGTTAAAATATGGAATAATCTATAATCAATTTCTTCACGGAGCAAGAATACTATTAGCATAACTGCAACGTACCCTGCCCCCGTAATAATTCTTTTCAACATATATAAATCCTTTAAACTTTTCCAAAACGGCGTTTTCTTTGCCCAAATTCCGATAAAGCTTTGTCAAACTGTTCTTCATTAAAATCGGGCCACAAAACGTCTGTAAAATACAACTCGCTATAAGCACCTTGATAAAGCAAGAAATTTGAAAGCCTTAGTTCCCCACCCGTTCTAATAATAAGGTCTACCTCACCTGAAACTGCGGTGTAAAGATTTTCAGAAATGCTTTCAACCGTGATTTCTTTATTTAAAGCAATAAGTTTATTGACACAAGCAACTATTTCTTGCCTTCCGCCGTAATTAATAGCAATATTAAGCACAGCAGACTTGTTGTTTTCACTCTTTTTTTCAACTTCTTCTATCTGTTTAACCAAATCGTTTGAAAGTTGTTCTCTCCCACCAATAACGATTAAGCGCACGTCGCTTTTATAAAGTTTTTTAGCAAACTTTTTGAGATAGTCTTTAAGAAGTTTCATAAGTCCATCAACTTCTTCTTTCGGTCGCGCCCAATTTTCAGCAGAAAAAGCGTAAAGCGTGAGTGCCTTAACACCACGCTTAAAAGCATGCGTGACAATTTTATCAACGTTTGCCGAGCCTTCTTTATGCCCAAACGAACGCTTTTGCCCACGCGCCGTTGCCCATCTTCCGTTGCCATCCATTATGATGCCAACGTGCTTTGGAATATTAACACCTTGCATTATACGGAAAGAATATCCTTTTCTTTTTCAGAGCATAGTTTATCAATTTTTTCAATTGATTCAGAAATGAGTTTATCAATATCTTTTTCACAAACGGCGTGTTCGTCTTCTGAAAGTTCTTTGTTGTTTTTCATCTTTTTAAGCGCGTCCATACCGTCACGACGAATATTTCTAATTGCAACTTTAGAATCTTCAGCCATCTTTTTAATTTGTTTAACCAACTCTTTTCTTCTCTCTTCGGTGAGCGCAGGGAAAACCAATCTAATAACCTTACCGTCGTTTACGGGGGTTATGCCAAGATTTTCAGCAAGAAGTTGTTTTTCAATGACTTTAAGCATACTTGCATCCCACGGAGCGATAACCAAGCATCTTCCTTCGGTCACAGAAAGGTTGCCGACTTGGTTAATAGGCGTTGGCGTTCCGTAATAATCCACCAACACTTTATCAAGTATGTGTGGGTTTGCTCTACCCGCACGAATAGTCACGTATTCACCGTTAAGAACTGAAACGGTTTTGTCAGTTCTTTCCATTGTTTCCATCATTAACATTTCAAATTGTTCGTTTTGTATAGCCATTATACTTCTCCCTTTTTTATGCAATTATTTAATAAGCGTGCCGATAGTTTCGCCCGTCACAGCGCGCATAAGCGCGTTATCTTCAAACAAGCCGAACGCAAGCACGTGAATATCGTTTTCCATGCAAATGGTAATAGCAGTTGTATCCATTGCGTGTAATTCTTTGTTGATATATTCTTTGTAAGTGACAACGTCAAGTTTCTTAGCGTTTTTATTAACCTTGGGGTCACTGTCGTAAATGCCGTCAACGTTCTTTGCTAAAAGAAGAACTTCTGCGTTAATTTCAGCCGCACGAAGAGCAGCCGCGGTATCCGTTGTAAAGTATGGATTACCCGTTCCGCAAGCAAAGATAACTACTCTACCTTTATTTAAGTGTGAAAGAGCCTTTCTTAAAATATACGGTTCGGCAACACGAGTAATGGTAAGCGCAGTTTGAACGCGCGTTGGAACTCCTTTTCTTTCAAGCGCGTCTTGAAGGGCAAGAGCGTTGATAACCGTTGCAAGCATACCCATATGGTCTGCCGTGGTTCTATCCATTTCTTTGCCTTGTCTTCCGCGCCAGAAGTTTCCACCTCCAACGATAATGCCTATTTCAACGCCTAAATCTCTAACCGCTTTTATTTGATTAGTGATATCATCAAGCACTTGTTCGTTAATTCCGTTCCCGTTCGTGCCCGCAAGCGCTTCGCCCGAAAGTTTAATTATAACTCTTTTGTACACAGCTTTTTGCATTTTATAGTTTTCTCCTTTATAATAACTATCCCACAAGTTATTATCTAAATTATTATACACTTTTTTTTTATATTTGTAAATACCAAATTGAAGGAAAGCACAAAAAAAACAAAAAAACAAGCTAAAATACGCTATTTATTACCTTCCTTTTTTACTTAGCCGTTAAACATAAAAAATGCACCGCCTAAAAATATTCTTTTGGGGTGCATTTATTTTTAATTTAACTTAAAACTTATTTATCTTCTTCAGCAGGTGCTTTACCTTCTTCTACAGAAGTTTCGGCTTCTACTGCGTTTTTAGCAGCTTGTTTAGCCAACTTCTTTTCCATTTTAAGTCTTTGTTTTTCAGCTTCAGCAGCAGCTTTTGCTTCTTCTTCAGCAAGTTTAGCAGCAGCAGCGGCAGCCTTTTCAGCTTCTTCTTGTTCACGTTTTGCTTGTAATTCTTCGATATACGCTTTGTTTTCTTCGTCACGCGCAAGAATGGTCACTTCAGTTTCTTTATCGAAGAGGTGGCAGTGATTAATGTCAATAGCAACTTTAATCATTTCGCCAGCCTTGGTGCTTGAACGTGAGTCAACTTTAGCGATAAGGTTGCTTACGTCGTCTACAATACTCTTTTCTTCGCCTTCAGGTAATATTTCAGATTTGGTTTTGCAGTAAAGCAAGGTTTCTGAACCGAGTGCTTCAACAACGTCAACTTTAACTTCGATGCATTGTTTGGTATCGTCTTTAACCCACAATTCTTCATCGTGAATATCTTCAGGTCTAATACCGAATACGATTTCTTTATCAGTGTTGAGATATTTTTCAAGGTTGCAAATAAGAGCAACTTTTTCTTTAGGAAGAAGAATCTTATCTAAACCGAATTGAACGTATACTTTGTTCTTCGTTCCGGTGATTTTACCAGGGAAGAAATTCATTTGAGGCGTACCGATAAAGCCTGCAACGAATTGGTTAACCGGGTGGTCGTAAAGGTTAATCGGAGAGTCAACTTGTTGCATAAAGCCGTCTTTCATAACTACGATACGAGTACCCATGGTCATAGCTTCAACTTGGTCGTGGGTGACGTAAATAAACGTGGTAGCGAGCCTGTTGTGAAGTTTGGTAATTTCAGTTCTCATTTGTGAACGAAGTTTAGCGTCCAAGTTAGAGAGCGGTTCGTCAAGAAGGAATACTTTAGGTTCACGAACGATTGCACGGCCTAAAGCAACACGTTGTCTTTGACCACCTGAAAGAGCCTTTGGTTTTCTTGAAAGGTACATTTCAATACCAAGAATTCTTGCTGCTTCTTTAACCCTTTGGTCAATTTGGGGTTTAGGCATTTTACGGAGTTTAAGACCGAACGCCATGTTATCATAAACAGTCATGTGTGGATAAAGTGCGTAGTTTTGGAAAACCATCGCGATATCCCTATCTTTAGGTGCACGGTTGTTAACCATAACGCCGTCAATGTAAAGTTCGCCAGAAGAAATTTCTTCAAGACC
Organism: Clostridiales bacterium; assembly: GCA_015055725.1. Lineage (GTDB taxonomy): Bacteria > Bacillota > Clostridia > Christensenellales > Borkfalkiaceae > UBA1259. The sequence continues at coordinate 4,068 of SVHO01000034.1, forward strand.
GGCAATCATACGGAGCGTGGTTGATTTACCGCAACCAGAAGGGCCTACCAAAACGATAAACTCTTTGTCTTCAATGTCAAGGTTAAAGTCGGTGACAGCAGTCACGCCTGACGGATAAACCTTGTAGATGTTTTTAAGATTTAAACTTGCCATATTTTCCTCCAAGGTTGGCTATGCAACCTATTTATTTTTACCCCTATATTTTACTACTTTTCAATGCATTTTACAACTTTTTATAATGGGCAATATTTACAAAATAATTTCCCCTATATGTAAAACTTGCATAAAATTTAATCTAACTCGTCCAAAGTCAAGTCGTATGCTGGTGCAAATTCTTTAAGGTAATAATCAACTTCTGGAAGTTTAATTGCTTTTAATTCACTTCCGATTGAAGACTTTGCTTTTTTGAATTCGGAATTGCCCGCCTTTATCTCTTCAACGCATTTTAAATATGCTGAAAGCCTATCCGCGCATTTAACAAGTTTATATTCGTAAGTGCTTTCGTCAGGCATTATATACTTTTCATATTCTTCACTAAATTCTTTCGGTAGCATACCCAAAAGCCTTTCACACGCGCCTTTTTCTAAATCTTTATACGCAGACTTTATTTCGGGGTTAAAATACTTTATAGGCGTGGGCAAATCGCCCGTTATAACTTCGCCCACTTCGTGATATTGCGCAAGCAAAACTACCTTATTTACGTCAATCTCTCCACCGAACTTTTTATTTTTAATAGTAGCCAAAGCATGCGCGATAACTGCAACCTGTTGGCTGTGTTCCATAATGTTTTCTTCACGCACGGAACGCATAAGCGACCAACGTTTAATATATTTCATTCTGTTTAAAAAAGCAAAAAACTTATACATTATATATCTCCTAAAAATTAAGTATATAAACCCCAATAAACAAGCAAAAAATTTTAATGGGATTTTTATTTTACCACATAATTTTACTTGACGCAATAAAATAAAAGTGATATTATTTGGTTAATAAAAAAATTAAATATTCGCTATGGGTGCCGTTAGGCTGAGATTATACCATTTGAATCCGCAAGGTAATGCTTGAAGGAAATGCAAATTATATTGCTTATAACGCACCCTTATGGGTGCGTTTTTTCGGTTTATAGCGAATAAAAGGAGGACTTATGTATAACCTTTTAACAACTTACGCAATCGACGTTTTTTCGCCTATTGCAAAATGGACGGCGCTTGGCGTCGTTTTATCACTCGTGCTTATTGGCGGGATAATTTTCTTCGCAAAAAGACAAATATTTAGTAAATTTCTTAAAATTGCCTTTTTTGCTTTGTTAATTTTCTTGCTTGCACTTGGACTTACAGGCTTAATTATGGAAATTGGAAAGAGTTTCGACCCGTATTACGTTGCAGAAAATTATATGGACCGAAAAGCCGTCACCACCTACTTATTTATTCCTATCGCTTGCTTTTTCGCGCTGTTGATTATAACCGCTATTGCGTGCTTTATTGCAAATAAAAAATCAACTGAGCGTGCCAAAAAAACTTTCACGATTATGGGCATAATTGACCTTATCGCGCTAATAACCGTTGGAATTCTTCTTGCAGTTTATTTTGATAAGGTTAAAGAGTGGTACCCAAACCTTAACCAAACGGTTCTTTATATTTCTTCAGTGTTAGTTATTGCCGTTATAATTACCCTTGCATTTTTACTTAATCGCAACAACCAACCCATAGACACCAAGTGCCTTTCGCTTGCAGGTGTGACCGTTGCTATGAGTTTTGGGCTTTCATACGTTAAAATTTTTGAAATGCCACAAGGTGGTTCTATAACCTTGTTTTCACTTTTACCGATAATGATTTTCTCTTATATATACGGAACTAAAAAAGGCGTTTTCGTATGCTTTATTTACGGTGTTTTGCAAGCAATACAAGACCCGTGGATAATTCACCCTGCACAGTTTTTGCTTGATTACCCCGTCGCCTTTTCTGCAATAGGATTATCTGGCGCGTTCGCAAGTATTAAAAAACTCGAAAAATTTCCACAAGTATCCTTTTTATTAGGCGGAATTTTATCGGCGTCTTTAAGATTTTTATCACACGTTTTATCAGGCGTGTTTGCGTTCGCCTCAACTTATGCAGGCGGAACAGATTCTTGGCTATATAGTTTAGCGTATAATAGTTTCGTCTTTATTGATATGGCAATCGTTTTAGCAATAGGCGTTATAGTTTTCTCATCAAAAGCGTTCTTAAACGAAATGAAAAAAACAACGCTAAAATAAAACTAAATTTAATTGAAAAGCGTTCGGTTTCAGCCGAACGCTTTTTTATTTTTCATAGATAACTAGTGCTTGCCCAGATTGAATTTCAATGCTCACCTTTTCACTCTCTATAACGTTGCTTATTCCACGCGTATCGGACGGTGTTAGCGTTATGTTGTCAAGCGGATAATAAAGCCCTTTACTTGACTTAAAAGAGCAATTTCCACCATAAGGAATAAGCGATAACCCCCCGCCCCTTTTTGCGCTAAAACTAACTGCGCCGTCAATTAGTTTTGTTATTTTATCGCCGTCTTTAATCTGCGCGTTAAGTCCGAGATTTTTAGCGATTTTGAGAAGAGCGATATTGCCCAAAACGTGTTCTATCTTTCCACCGTACGCACCGTAAATAACTATTTTCGTTGCGCCTACTTCTTTTGCATAACGAACGGCTCTTTCCCCGTCGGTAAAGTTTTTTTCCACGTTTAATTGAACGGTTTTTTCAAATAAAGGTGCACTACCTAAACTATCAAAATCGCCAACGACGGCAAGAACGCTCTTTTTACCTATTTTTTGCGCGTGATTATAACCCGCGTCGGCATAAATAACGTTATCTTCATCTACTTTGCCCGAAAATTCGGGAGATTTTAAAATAATTGCAACTTCCATAACTAAAATTTTAAATGAATTCAGCGGTTATATCGGCAACGATAGAGCAAATATCCGCACAGGGAACTTTATTTTCATTAAGCAACTCTGCACACGTTAACGAACCAATTTTTTCTTTGACTTTTGTGCAAGCGCATTTAATAATTTCATAACACTTGAGTTTATCTTCGCCATCAGATTTTAAATAACTTAAAACCATAGTCATTCCGCAAACGGCACCACACACTAAACGTTGACGGCCAAACCCACCGCCAAAACCGATAATTAGTTTTTTAAGTTGTGCTTCGCTAAGCCCCATTTCTTCTTTAAATGCAAGCACGACGGCTTGCGCGCAGTTTAATCCGTTTTGAAAATTTTGTTTTGCTAATTCGCCTTTAGTCATAATAACTCCCTATACAAATAATCGTGGAATAAAGAAGAATAAAACCCACGTAAGAACGGGTAATACCGTAAACACACCAAAGTAAATAAGTGTTGCTTTCGTGCAGTTAGAATTTTTATAAGCAAAAATTGATTTAATAAGCCCAACGATTGCAGAAATTAGTGGAACTGATAAAGCAAGCGTTCCATATACTAAAAATACAATTAAGAAAACAGCGAGTGCAAGACCATTTTCAGTGCTACCATTAATCAATAAATACGTTATAAATGCAGTAGCCACTGCGTATAAAATCGCAGTTATAATTTTCAAGATTTTAAAATTTTTCATAATTTCCCCCTAAATATTTTTTATCATTATAACACGGCTTTAACAATTTTTCAATACCCTTTTATTATTTAGTATAGAAAAATATTAAAGTAAATAGGAATAAACTTTTTCAGTTTTAAAACCTTTGCCGTTAACAATATAAGACTTGCATCGCGTTTAGCGGAGGAGAAGGAAGCAGTACTTTCTTTAATAAAATTTTACATGTTGTGGGTTTTTTGCTGTTTAAAATTCAAAAAGCAATTATCACTGATAACTGCGGACTGCACGACTTTTGACCACTCTTCCCCGACACGCTAGTGCTCCGTAGCGTTTAGCGGAGGAGAAGGAAGCAGTGCTTTCTTTAATAAAATTTTACATGTTGTAGATTTTTTGCCATTTAAAATTCAAAAAGCAATTATCACTGATAACTGCGGACTGCACGACTTTTGACCACTCTTCCCTGACGCGCTAGTGCTCCGTAGCGTTTAGCGGAGGAGAAGGAAGCAGTACTTTTTTTAATAAAATTTTACATATTGTTGGTTTTTTGCCGTTTAAAATTCAAAAAGCAATTATCACTGATAACTGCTTCCTGAATAATATATGATAAGGGGGAAAATGATGAGCGATTTATTAGCGAAAAGCCATTTGCTTTCGACAATGATATAATACTACTTTCGACAAAAATTGTAAAGCATTTTTCCGCCTTTTTAAATAATTTTTGAAAAATTTTAACACAAATTTTTATTATTTTTGTTTTTTTGAAAATTTATAACTAACAATGTTAAAAACAAACACTCTTTAATAAAAAAACAAGGCACGCAACCGCATGCCTTGTAAAATCTTTATTTATTTATTATTTTTTAATAATTTTATACCCGCAAGCAAGACCAGCCAAAATTGAACAAATGCCACCAACAATTGCACCAGCACCAAGGTCAAACATAGCTTTTGCTTCTTTTATATCTTCTGCAGAAGCGCCTTCCATTACGGGAACGCAGAATTCTATAGCCAAGAAGAAGAAAATTCCTGCAAGAATAAACGCACCGGTAGCGATAAAGTTAATATATTTACCACCTTTACCAAGATAACTTAATACAGTGCAAACGATACCTGCAATAGCAAGAGCATAGGTTAAAAAGTTCATGAAAGAGAAATTCATAACTTGATAAGTTTTTCCACCCGCTTCCCTAGTCTTACCAAAAACAACTTCCCACATGGTATATTCAGTTTTACCAAAAGCGCTTTCATAAACCATAGCGGGTGCTACGAGCATAATAACAGCAATCACGCCTAAAACAACGGCGCAAAGGGTTGCAATCATGCCTAAATCAATTTTTTTCTTTGCCATAATAACAGCCTCCTAAAATATAAAGTTTTGTAAAACTCAAATCGACAAGCGTTTGAAAATTACAAATATATTTTACAATAAAAACATCAAATCGTCAATAGCAAACAAACAAATTTTGCTAAATTTCGATAAATTTTTTAACGGGCTAAACACAAAATTATTATATGATGTAAAATTAAATTTTGATAATAAAAAAACCGAACTTTGCGTTCGGTTTTTTTAAATCAAAATAATTTAGCCAAATTATTCACCTTTGAAAGGCAATAAATCAACTAATCTTGCGCGTTTAATAGCAACAGCCAAAACTCTTTGGTGTTTTGCGCAAACGCCGGTCATACGGCGGGGAAGAATTTTTCCGCCTTCGGTCACGTACTTTTTCAAAGTGTTGATATCTTTATAATCGATAGCTTCAACTTTATTTTGGCAAAAAGCACAAACTTTTCTGCGGGGAATTCTTTTAACAAATTTTTTGCCTTCTTTAGGAGCAACTGCATCAGTAGCAGGAGCGCCAGTGGCAACGTTCATATTTTCTTCCATTACTAATCTCCTTAAAACAATACTTATTTAGGCAAATCCTAAATTAAAACGGAAGTTGATTATCGTCAATCGCTTCTAATTGAGGACGTTCCCTTTTTGCCGACATAACAGGCGCTTCTGCATCAACGTCAGTTTGCGCGTTCTTCGGGGTGAGGAATTCAACTTCATCAGCAACGATATCGGTAGAAGTTCTTTTAACGCCGTCTTTATCTTCATAAGAGCGGACTTGTAATCTGCCGACAACTGCAACTTTGTTACCCTTTTTCAAATATTTACCACAGTTTTCCGCCCTGCCACGCCATACGGTGATATTAAAAAAGTCTGCTTCGCGAGTGCCGTCAGCATTAGCGTAATCACGCGTAACCGCTATGGAAAATCTGCACACTGCAACGCCGGTTGGGGTTTCAGTGAGTTCAGGGTCACGGGTTAAATTTCCGATTAAGATAACTTTGTTCATAATTTTTCTCCTGCTTAAATCTTGGTAATCAATCTTCTGATGATACCGTCAGTTATACCGATAACACGTTTCAATTCTTCAACGAACGCTTTTTCAGCTTCAAAAGTGGTTAAAACGTAGAAACCTTCAGACTTGTAGTTAATGGGATATTGCAATTTTTTTGCGCCCCAACGGTCAGTTTTTTCAATAACACCACCGTTTTTGCTAACCAAATCTTCGATTTTCTTAATAATCCCGTCTTTTGCTTCGTCTGTGAGCACGTTATCAAGGATATAAAGCATCTCGTATTTCGTCATAATATTTACCTCCTGGTCTTATTCGGCTTACCATTTTTCAGGCAAGCAAGGTTTTTTTGGCAAAATTTTCGCCAAGTTCAATAATTTTAACAAATATTTATAACTTTGTCAATTATTTTTTATACTATTATCTAATATATAGGAATACCGCAATATGCTTTTAATTGTTGAGGTTCGTTAACCCACCATTTTTAGCCAGATTATCAAGTATCTTTATGATATCAGTTAGCGTTTTAGCATAAAGTTCACGGCTCTCAAAGTTAACCATACCAGCATCCATAAGTTGACGAAGCGTTGCTTCAGTTAAAGCCTTGGACATAAAGTTGCTTTCACCTTCATTAGTTTTCATTAACGAACCAAGCGTATTATCAGACACGTAATATTCATCAGGTCTACCATAATCAGGGCTACTTTCATCATCATCAATATCACCAAATTCAAAGCACATCAAAAGCCAAATGCCGTCGTTTTTATGTAAGTAATAAACAGGTATACCCGCATCTCTAAGTTCTTGCTCTCTAGTCTCTGTGATATGAACGTATGCATCACACTTTAATTGTTCGCCATTTTCCCCAAGGACGGGCGCACCATCTTTGCCAACTACAGGATAATCTTCTATAAACTCAAACATACAAGCAGAGTTTGGAACTCTCTCTGCTTCCACGGTTGTGAAGCAAGTTTTTCCAAAGATTTCATAAAGCGTTAAACTGTCAATTGCCGTTCCTATATCACCAAGTTTAACACCTTTACCCATAAGCGCGCTTAAAATAACGTTTTCTTTTGCAGAATCGCTAAGTGCGGTAGAAAGGCTAACGTTAGACAAATCAAAGTTCGTTAGTGCACTCATTTTGAGTTCGTTTGCGTTATTAGCATTAATTTCTTTACTAGATGCTTCAAGCAATATGTTATAAAGAGTTTTATTGTTTTTGCCATCTGCACCATATTCACCTAAAACGGTTGATAAAGTTATTTTATCAACGGTAATTCCACCACTCAATTCTTCAATAGTGATGCTATCAAATGAACCTTTCTCGCTATTCGTGATTTGTTCAATAAGCGTTTTAAGCGTGTCATTTGCACCAGGCATTGCCGTGCCGAGCGTCACGTATTTAATTTGGAAATTGCTAAGAACTGAAACTTTTAGTTTATCAGCGTTTTCCTTTGAAACCATTTGATTTGATGCTTCTAACAAAATCTTATAAATTGTTGCGTTAGAACCGTCTTCATCATATTCACCTAAAACGGTTGATAAAGTTATATTATCAACGGTAATTCCACCGCTCAATTTTTCAATAGTGATGCTATCAAAAGAACCTTCCGCGCTATTTGTTATTTGTTCAATAATCTTTTTAAGGTCTTCGTTTGCATCTGGCATTGCCGTGCCAAGCGTTAAGTTTGTAATTTGGAAATTGCTAAGAGCATCAACTTTTAATTTGTCAGCGTTTTCTTTAGAAATCGTTTGGTTTGACGCTTCTAACAAAATCTTATAAATCTTTGCGTTAGAGCCGTCTTCATCATATTCGCCTAAAACGGTTTTAAGAGTAATCTTATCGGGGTCAGCCTTTGATAAATCTTTAACCATAACGCTATCAAAAGACGTTCCAACAAGTTCACCGATTAAAGTTTTCATTTCCGCCGTCATACCACCTGCAACCGAAGAAAGCAAGATATAATCAGGGTTAAATTCTTTAATATCGCCAACCGTGATATTTGAAGACGAAACGACAACGTTTTTATTTTCGCCAACGTATTCTTCACTTACCCTATAAGCATTGATAGCCTCGCAAATCATATCTAACGTATCGGTATCGGTTATAAATCTACCAAGTGAAATGTTATCAGGTTTTGCGATAGTTAAATCTTTAACCATAACGCTATCAAAAGACGTTCCAACAAGTTCACCGATTAAAGTTTTCATTTCCGCCGTCATACCACCTGCAACCGAAGAAAGCAAGATATAATCAGGGTTAAATTCTTTAATATCGCCAACCGTGATATTTGAAGACGAAACGACAACGTTTTTATTTTCGCCTGTATATTCATCGCTCTTTCTATAAGCAGTCACAGCGTTTGCAATAAGTTCACGCGTGCTTTGGTCGATAAAGCTATCTAAACCGATATTATCTAATTTTAAACCGCTTCCAGAAAGCATAGCCGTAGTTATAGTGTTATAATTTGCTTCGTTAACACTTGCATCGTCGTTAAGGTCATAAAAGGATTGCAAAATAACTTTGCAAATTTCGTTATCAGCACTATAAGGCATAACCCAATGCAAATAAATATCGCCAAGGTCACCGAGTTGGCTAACCGTTTTATCGCCTAAGACTTTACCGATTAAATCGTCAGAATCGATAGATGCACCACCGAACGCGTTGATTAAATCAACTGCAGGCAAACTGCCTATTCTAACGGGCAACAATTCAGCCATATCTAAAAATCCTACGTAAGAAAGTTTTGCATAGAATAGTTGCGTTTGATAATTAACGCCGTCAACGGCAGTTCCATCATCATTAAACGCGCGCACGTAAGACGTATCCAAAGTTGCATCTGCACCAGCGGGGAGATAATAATAAAGTTTTGCGTTGTGTTTAGAAGTGTCTATAGCCGTTTGCCCTTCGGGTAAAGGTTTATCCGACTCTTTAACACTTTCCCAAGTTTTGAAAGCGTCAAGGTCGTCAATAACGCCAAAATCAACTTTTAATGAACTTAACGAAAGCCTATTAAACAATTTGTTAACGAAGTCGTTAGAAGAGAAATCTTTAATGGTGTCGCCGTCCTTAAAGAGCGCGTCAAACAAACCGCCGTTAATCTTTAACGCGCCTAAAAGTTGTTTTAATTCAAGTTGGCCAAATACGTCGCCTGCAACTTTTAAGAGTTCAGAAACGGGAATATCTAAAAGGTTTGCATAGTAAAGTTCTTCACCAACGGGCGCAACTCTCTTGCCATCGTTATCAAACGCTCTTTCATATTTTCCATTATTTGAATAATAGTAAAGTGCAGGGTTAAGCAACAATTTGCCGTCTTCTTTTTCTTCTTTTGCAATATCGTTTCCGTTAAGTTTGCCGTCAAACTCATTTTCAGCAACTTTTTCGTTCCAAGTAAACACGCCGAGAGTAGCAAAATCCGCAAGAACTTCTTTTGCCTTTGCTTCCCCACCCAAAATCTTAGTGAGAGTAAACGAAGACAATAAATCGTTTGCAATATTATCTAAATCGTTTATAGACTTGCCTAAAAGCGCGTCAACTAACGTCTTTAATAAGCCGTCTTTCTCTTTTGCTAACGCATCTTTAAATGCAATGGATAAAACTTCGCCTAAATCAATTTTTTCTAAAAGTGAAGGTGCAAGCCCCAACATATCGGATAAAGCAACGTCCAAAAGGTTTGCATAATAAAGTTTTTCACCAACGGGCGCAACTCTCTTACCATCGTTATCAAACGCTCTTTCATATTTTCCATTATTTGAGTAATAGTAAAGTGCAGGGTTAAGCAATAATTTGCCGTCTTCTTTTTCTTCTTTTGCAATATCGTTTCCGTTAAGTTTGCCGTCAAACTCATTTTCAGCAACTTTTTCGTTCCAAGTAAACACGCCGAGAGTAGCAA
>SVHO01000035.1 GCA_015055725.1 Clostridiales bacterium
TCTAACCGCGTCAAGCCCTTCAAGAATTTTTATGTCTTCCGCCTTATAACTTGTTTTTGCCATTTATTTTCTCCCAAAAGAGTGTCTTTTATTTAAGGAAAATATTTCCGTATTTTAATTATTATACTATATCTTGTGTTTTTTTTCAAGTTCTAAACGTAATATTTTGTATTTGCAAATTAAAAAACAAACAAAAAACCCCAAAACAATATATTTGGGGTTTAACTTTATTAAATTTCTTAATCTGTTTTTTTATCAGGTTTGCTATTTCTTTCCCAAAACACGCCGTCACGATAACCTTGTATGCTCTTATCCTTATCGCAATCAACAAGCCTTTTAACAGCCCACGCGCAGTATAAGGGATTTTGTTCTAAGCCTATATACTTTCTATCGAGTTTTTTTGCAACCACACACGTTGTTCCACTTCCGTTAAAGGGGTCTAACACTAAGTCGTTTTTATTTGAACTTGCCAAAATGAGTTTTGCTATAAGTTTTTCAGGCTTTTGAGTTGGGTGTGCCGTGTTTTCCGCCATAGACCAATATGGAACGGCAATATCATCCCAAAAATTTGACGGACAAGTATTTCTAAATTTACCTTGTTCAGTTTGTTCCCAATCTTTCGGCGCACCGTTTTCCTTATAAGGTGCAAGAACTTTTTTGCGTTGTTTAACAGCGTTTAAATTAAAAGTGTAATTATCGCTAACCGTTGCAAAAAACACGTCTTCCATAGAGTTTTTCCAGTTTGCTTTTGCGCCCCTTCCCTTTTCGCGTTGCCAGGTTATGCGGTTGCGCAAAATAAAATGCTCGTCTAAAACCGCGCCTATAACGAGCGCGCTTTTCCAATCACAACAAACGTATACGCTTGCCGTATCTTTTAGTTTGGGTTTAACTGCGTTTATCCAATTTTCAGTATATTTCGCATACTCGCTATTTCTCAACTGCTTAAACCCGTTGCCGTGAAAGTTTTTGTGCAAGTTATAAGGTGGGTCTACGATTAAAAGGTCCACGCTTTTATCAGGGATTTTTTCAAGCGAAGAAAAAGCGTCGCCAACAACGATAGAGTTTTCTTTGATTTGTTTTTCTCTTTCCACGTAAACGCATTGTTTTAAATATTCATCAGCACGTTCTAATGGAAAATCAATAGTTTTGTTTCTTTGTGATTTCATAACTTATTTGCGATAAATTTGTAGCCACGCGTCAACCTTTTCACAAAGTTCGGCGTTGGTTTTAGTTTTTTTAAGCATTTCGAGTAAATTATCCGTTGCATCTTGGCGTTCTGACAAGACTTTGCGTAATTTATAAGCGCAGTCAAGTTCTTTTTCCGTAAGCAACAACTCTTCTTTTCGCGTTCCCGATTTTAGAAGGTCAATCGCAGGGAAAACACGGCGTTCACTTAGCGCGCGTGATAAATGAATTTCCATATTGCCCGTGCCCTTAAATTCTTCAAAAATAACGTCGTCCATACGGCTTCCCGTTTCAATTAGCGCAGTTGATAAAATTGTTAAACTTCCACCGTTTTCGATATTCCTTGCCGAACCGAAAAAGCGTTTTGGGCCAGCCATTGCAGACGGGTCAAGCCCACCGGAAAGGGTTTTTCCAGAACTTTCAACAGTTGTGTTATAAGCGCGCGCTAAACGAGTTATTGAATCCATCAAAATAACCACGTCACTTCCAACTTCAACCAAACGTTTTGCTCTGTTTATAACAGTTTCCGCAACACGAATATGATGTTCTGCACTTTCGTCAAAAGTAGAATAAACTACTTCCCCAGAAACCGAACGCTTTATATCAGTCACTTCTTCAGGGCGTTCATCAATCAAAAGAATAATAAGTTTAACGTCTTTATGATTTTTTTCAATAGACTGCGCAATAAGTTTTAAAAGAGTAGTTTTACCCGTTTTTGGCGGAGCAACGATAAGTCCCCTTTGCCCCATGCCAAGTGGCGAAAAAAGGTCTATGCAACGAAGTGCCAACTCGCCGTTTTTATCATTTTCGAGTTTTATTCTGCGCGTGGGATAATATGGCGTTAAGTCGTCAAAATTAGTTCTTTTCAAAAATAACTTTGGTTCTAAATCGTTAATAGAAAGAACTTCTTGAAGTGCAGGTGCAACGTTATAGTCCTTGCTTGCCTTTGCAACGACTTTTACTTTATCACCCCTGCGCAATCTATATTTTTTAATATTTTCTTGCGAAACGAACACGTCGTTTTTAGAGTTGTCGTAATAATTAGCGCGCAAAAAACCGTATCCTGTTGCGTTTTGTTCTAAAACGCCTTCCATAACGAAAGTTTCGGGCTTTTTCTCGCCCGAGTCGTTCAGTTCAACTTTGTTTATAGGTGGAATATTTGTATAACTTCCGTTCTCGCGCGGATTATCTATTAAAAACTCTGAAATATCAATTTGAATTTTTGGCGGTGCACCGCGTTTACTTGGGTGTGCAGGTTCAAGAACGCCGTTTTGAATTGCGATAAGTTCTTTAACTAACTGGTCTTTCTTTTTTGAAGTTGGTGACTTTACGCCCACTTGCCTACCTAATTCTCTAATAACGGATAAATGCACGTCTTTAAATAACTGTGGATTAAATTGCTTAAATTGTTCAATTTTATACATAAATTCTTCCTTATATTCTATTCAAAAGTTCTCTCTTTTATAACGCGCGCGCACTTTATTGCACAAACGAAAGCAAACGTCACGTTATAACCACCGCAATCGCCGTCAACGTCAAGCGCTTCGCCAACTATAAACACGCCTTTTTTAAGTTTGCTTTCATAAGTGTTAGCGTCAACGTGCTTTGTGCTTACGCCACCTTTTGTCACTTGCGCGTAATTAAAACCAAGACTTCCCGTAATTTTAAGCTTGAAATTTTTAAGCGCATTTGCCACTTTATCAGGCGCGTTAGACTTGCAAGTTTTCATAACCGATTGCCCCACGCGTTTATTTAGTATTCCGCAAAGCATTTCTTCTTTGGGTATATAATAACACTTTTCACGCGCGGTTAAGATTTCAATTATTTGCTTGGGTGTTAGTTCTGGCAAAAATTCAACGTTAAGGTATGAATCTGAACCGCCGTTATAGTAAGCCGAAACTTGAAAGATTGTATTTCCCGAAACGCCGTAATCGGTAAAAAGCAAATCACCCGTGCTTGACGCCAAAGGTTTATCCCCCGTATAAAGCGTCACTTTTGCAACTTCTTTTAGTCCTTTCAATCCCTTAATCAACTCAGTATTAGTTTTAAGTTGAACCAAAGAAGGATAAATAGGCGTTATTTTATGCCCAAATTTTTGCGCTAACGGATATGAACTCCCGTCAGTTCCAAACTGTTTAGCAACAGCACCACCAAACGACAAAATAACCGATTTTGCATAAATTTCCGTTTTGCCGATAAATAATGTGAACACACCGTCTTTTTCTTTTATATCCGTCACTTTGGAGTCTAATAAAATTTCACAAAATTTACTTCTTAAAAACGCCCTTATAACGTCTATAACCGCGCTTGCTTGCCTTGAAAGTGGATATTTTCTTCCACCGCTTAAAGTACAAAGCGGAATACCTAAGTTATAAAGATATTGTTCAATATTAATTTGATTAGCATTGTCGATAAACGCGTCAACGAACGCTTTATCTCCGCGGTAAAACTCTGAAGAAAAATTTTGGTTGGTTAAATTGCCTTGCCCGTTTCCGGTTGCAACGAGTTTTTTGCCAACTCTATCGTTCTTTTCAAGGATAATAACGTCTTGCCCGTCAAGTGCGTTTTTCCCACTTAAAAGTTCAACTGCGGACATAAGGCCGGAAGCACCGCCACCGACAATAGCCACTTTATATATTTTTTGCAAAATAAATCTCCTTTGCAAATTTTATTTTTAAATAAAAGGGTTTTTAGTGCAGAAAGCACTTAAAATTTAAAAATAAGAAAGTTAAAATAAATATTGGTATAAAAATTAAAAAATCAAATTAAGTAAATCTTTAGGCTCGTTTGCAAAAATGGTTGCGCCCGCGCTTTCAAGTTGGTTTTTCGTGCGGTATCCCCACAAAACTGCAACGCTTTTTACACCTGCGTTTATGCCAACTTGAACGTCCGTTTCCCCGTCGCCAACAAAAAACGCATTCTCTTTTTTGACGTTAAGTTTTTCAAGTAAATATAAAAGTGCGTCGGGGTCGGGTTTAATCTTAAACTCAGGGCGTTGCCCTATAACGCAATCAAAACCAAACTCACTTAAATAGGTATTATAAACGTCGTCTGTGGTTTCTTGCGGTTTATTTGTTAAAACGGCAAGTAAAAAACCACGCGCCTTAAATTCATTTAAAACGTTAGCAATACCGTCAAATATTTTTGTTTTAGGACTGCCTGAATTAGTGTAAATATCGTTATAATAGTCAAGGCGCGCTTGAAGTTGGTCTTTTGTTAAATCTTCGCCGATAGCATTTTTAACGAGATTTCTTGCGCCGTGGCCTATCATTTGTTTAATTTCTGAAAGTTGCCTTTCTTTATGCCCGAACTTTTTAAGCATATCGTTAATGCAATCTTTAATATCAGGCACGGAATCTATAAGCGTTCCATCAAGGTCGAATACTATGAGTTTATTCATTTTTACATTTGCTCAACCGTGTCTATGCCTAAAAGGGTTAAAGCGTTGGTCAAAGTTATTTTAACCGCTTTCGTTATTGCTAAACGGAAATTTTTCAAGTTTTCGTCTTCACACGCAATCTTGCAACCGATATAAAATTTATTGAACGCAGTTGCAAGGTCTAAAGCATATCTCGTCACGTAAGAAGGTTCATATTTTTCGGCAGACGCTTTCACCACGTCGGAAAATTTACCGAGAACGGATATAACTTCATATTCGTCAGCATTCATTTGAACGCCGTTATAATCGCCTAATTGACCACATTTTGCTATAACGCTGTTGCAACGAGCAACCGTGTATTGAACGTAAGGGCAAGTTTCACCTTCAAAGGATAAAACCCTATCATAACTGAACACTATATCCTTTATTTTATTATTGCAAAGCGCGCCGAAAATAACCGCGCCCGTGCCGACTGCTTTTGCAACTTTTTCTTTATCGGCAAGGTCTGGGTTTTTCTCTTCAATAACTTTATACGCTTTTTCAATGGTGGTATTTAAAACGTCTTCAAGCAAAACTACGTTCCCCGAACGCGTGCTCATTGACCCACTTTCTAAAGACACCATACCGTAAGCAACGTGAACCATATCTTTAGCCCACTCTTTGCCCATAAGTTCTAAAACTTTGAAAAATTGCTTAAAGTGCAAGTTTTGTTGATATGCAACCACGTATAAGCACTTATCAAAATCATAAGTGTTTTTGCGATAAACCGCCGCCGCGATATCACGCGTTGCGTAAAGCGTAGACCCGTCTGACTTTAATATCAAGCAAGGTGGCATACCGTATTCTTCAAGGTCGACGATAGACGCGCCGTCTGAAATTTTAATTAGCCCTTTATCTTTAAGTTCGCTAACTACGGGTGCCATTTTATCATTATAAAAACTTTCGCCCGCATACGAATCAAAGGTGACGTTTAGAAGTTTATAAATTTTATCAACTTCTTCAAGCGTAATTTTCTTAAATAGTTCAAATAGTTTATTGCTCTCTTTATCCCCGTCTTCAATAAGTTTAAAATAATGCCTTGCCTCGTCATCCATAGAGGGGTCAAGTTTAGCCTCGTCGTGATACTTAACGTAAATTCTCGTTAGCTCTTTAAGTCTGTCTTTAAGTACGGCTTCTTCGCTACTCCAACGCTTAAATGCGACGATAAGTTTACCGAACTGCGTTCCGTAATCGCCAAGGTGGTTTATACCAACCACTTTATATCCTAAAAACTTAAATATTTTACAAAGAGCACTGCCGATAACCGTAGTGCTTAAATGCCCAATATGGAAGGGTTTTGCAATATTGATAGACGAATAGTCAATACAAACGGTTTTGCCCGCGCCAACGTTATCACTGCCGTATTTATCGCCAAGGGATAAAACTTCTTTAAGCAAAGAAAAAGCATATCCGTCACGGTTAATTTTAAAATTGAGATATCCGTTAACGGCGGTGCAATCTGAAATAAATTCGTCGGCAATAAAGCCGTTTGCAAGGTCTTCCGCAATTTTAACGGGTGGACGGCGCATTATTTTTGCAAGTTTAAAACACGGCAACGCAAAGTCACCCATATCTGTGTTTGGTGGCGTTTCAATAAAGCCGTAAAGTTGGTTTTTATCAAGTCCTTCAATATTAAGTTTTTCGGTTATATGCTTTTTGTAATCCATAATAATCTCCAGTCCTAAATATAATAACACATAATTTAGTAAAAAAGCAACCTAAAAACTTGTAATTTTTTACGATTTAATATATAATAAGTAATCGTTAAAATAAAAATTCACTTTATTTATGGAGAATTGAGATGAAATTAGGCGTAGTAGGGCTTCCCAACGTAGGCAAATCAACTTTATTTAACGCAATCACGCACGCCGGTGCAGAATGCGCGAATTACCCCTTTTGCACCATAGAACCAAACGTTGGCATAGTTGCCGTTCCCGACGTTAGACTTGAAGTTTTAGGTAAAATGTATAACACAAAAAAAATCACACCTGCAGTAGTTGAATTCGTTGATATTGCAGGCTTAGTTAAAGGCGCAAGCAAAGGCGAAGGCTTGGGTAATAAGTTCCTTGCAAATATTCGCGAAACGGATGCTATCGTTCACGTGGTTAGGTGTTTTGAAGACGAAAACGTGACCCACGTTGATAACGATATCGACCCCTTGCGCGATATTGAAACTATAAACTTAGAACTTATCTTTGCCGATACCGAATCAGTTAAAAAACGCTTAGATAAGGCGATTAGCATGACTAAAACCGGCGATAAAAAATATAAGATTGAAGCCGAATTTTTAGAAAGGCTTTTCAATCACTTAAACGACTTAAAGCCTGCGCGCACGCTCCCCGTTAACGAAGACGAAAAAGAATACTTAAAATCACTTTTTTTAATCACCGAAAAACCCGTTATTTACACGGCTAACATTGGCGAAAAAGATATGGGAAAGGACGAAAACTCTCTCCCCTTAGTTAAAAAAGTTATTGACTTTGCTAAAACTGAAAATGCTGAAAGCATGGTTATTTGCGCTAAAACAGAAGAAGAACTTTCAACCTTAGAACCCGAAGAACAACAAATGTTCTTAGAAGAGCTTGGTCTTAAAGAAAGCGGGCTTGATAGACTTGTTAAAACCTCTTATCGCTTGTTAGGTCTTTTGAGTTATTTAACTGCTGGTGAAAAAGAAGTGCGTGCTTGGACGATTGAACAAGGAACGAAAGCACCGCAAGCAGCAGGCAAAATTCACACCGACTTTGAAAAAGGGTTTATTCGTGCAGAAATCGTTGATTATAACGTTTTAGTTGAACTTGGCAGTTTTAACTTAGCAAAAGAAAAAGGTAAAGTTCGCTCCGAAGGTAAAGAATACGTTATGAAAGACGGTGACGTGGTTCTATTTAGATTTAACGTGTAATAAAAATTGATATGAATAAAATTAACGATAAAAATAGAGTTAAAAGCGGAACTATTGCAAGTTTGGTGGGAATAATTGCAAATTTATTTTTAGCGCTTAGCAAAATTTTAGTGGGCGCAATTTTCGGTATGATATCTCTATTAGCGGACGGTTTAAACAACTTAACCGACTGTGGAAGTAGCGTGATTTCCACCATATCATTTAGATTATCCGCTAAACCTGCCGACAAAGAGCACCCTTACGGGCACGAGCGCATTGAATATATTTGTTCACTTGCAGTTGCGTTCATTATTCTTTTAGTGGCGTTTGAAACTATTAAAGAATCGATTGAAAAAATCATTTCTCCAACTCCAATAACTTTTTCTTACTGGATTATCGGCGTTTTGATTTTATCTTTCGCTCTTAAGTTTGCCCTTTTCTTTTATTATAGGGCGGTTGCGAATAAAATTAATTCTTCCGTTTTAAAAGCAACTTCTATCGACAGTTTAAGCGATTGTGTTTCTACGGGCGTAGTTTTAATTTCTTTTTTAATTAGCAAATTCACAAACTATAACGTCGATAGTTATGCAGGAATTTTAGTTTCAATATTTATCGCTTTTTCTGCAGTAAATATCTTAAAAGACATCTTTTCAACACTTATCGGCAAAGCACCAGAGCAAACGGTTATAAGCCAATTAAAAGAAAAAATTCTTTCCTACCCTGACGTTTTGGGCGTTCACGACCTTTGGGTTTATAGTTATGGCCCGAATATGTTTTTTGCTAGCGTGCACGTGGAAGTTGACGCTAACGTTGACGTTTTAATTTCACACGAACTAGTTGACCAAATTGAAAAGGAAGTGTTTGAAAGCACGGGTATTTTGTTGACGGGTCATTTAGACCCTATCGTCACCGACGACATAAGGGTTAACACTTTGCGAGAACAAACGCTTAAAATTTTAGAACAAATTGACACGCGCTTTTCTATTCACGATTTTAGAATGGTGTTCGGGGAAAACCGAACTAACGTTTTATTTGACGTTGCTATCCCCTACGACTGCGCGTTATCCAAAGAACAAATTAAAAACACCTTAGAGCAAAAAATTTCCGAAATTGACCCCAAATATTGTTTAATCGTGACGGTTGAACAATGTATCTAAAATTTAATTAAAAGTTAAAAGCCGACTGCTAATTGCAGTCGGCTTTTCTTATCATTTTAAGTTTTATTTTACATCATCTTAAAATATTTCATAGAATTATTGTATGAAACGTTTTGAACAACTTTTCCAACCAATTCGATATCTTGCGTCATCTCGTTGTTTTCCATAAGCGTGCCGAGATAATTGCAAAGAATTCTTCTAAAATAGTGATGCCTTGGGTATGAAAGAAGTGAACGGCTATCCGTAAGCATACCAACGAAAGTTGCAATATGACCGGTTGCAGTTAAATCTTCGAGATGTTTTTCCATGCCAACTTTGTTGTCTAAGAACCACCAAGCAGGACCGTATTGCATTTTTCCGCTTACGCTTGAATCTTGGAAACAACCGATAAGCGACATTATTTCAGGATTAAGTTTTGGGTTAAGGTTAAAGATAACCGTTTTTGGTAAACTATCTTCGTCGTTAAGTCTATCGAAAAGTCTTGACATAAGGCGAATACTGTTGTCTTCAGCAATACTATCGTATCCCGTATCAAGTCCAAGTTTTTTAAGCATTTTGGCGTTGTTGTTTCTCATTGCGCCAACGTGAAGTTCAGTTCTTATATCATATTTAGCATACAACTTAAACAAGAAATAAGTGAAATAACCTTTGAACACTTTTGCTTGTTCGTCAGATATTTTTTCACCTTTAATCGCTTGCTTGAAAACTTTATCAGCATCAGCCTTATCGGTGATTTCATAAACGTTTTGAAGGGCTATATCAGACGCCGTTGTTCCAACTTTAATAAACTCGTTAAGCCTTTTTTCAATTGCAACTTCAAGCGCGTCAATATCTTTAATCTCGCCAACTAAGGCTTCTAATTTTTCAATGGTTTTATCATATCCAACTGCTTCAACGTTCATAATTTTATCAGCGCGGAAGGCAGGAATTACTTTAAATTTATAATCTTTTTTAGCGATTTTTTCAAACGTTGAAGTATCGTCAAAAATTTCGTTAGTGGTAAAGATATGCGTCACGTTTGACTTTTCAATTAAACTTTGCGGGGTAATTTTGTTGAGTTTAATATAATCGTTGCACCAATTCCAAATGGTTTCCGCATTGTCTTCGTTAATTTCAATTTCGCAATTAAAGAACTCTTTAAGTTCAACTTGTGACCAGTGATATAACGGGTTGCCAAAAGCCGTTCCAAGCGTTTTGCAATAAGCAACGAACTTTTCTTTGTTAGACTTATCCCCCGTGATATATTCTTCGTCTATACCGAAGTTGCGCATTAAACGCCACTTGTAGTGGTCGCCTTTAAGCCAAATTTCAAAAACGTCGTTAAACTCTTTGTTTTCCAAAATTTGCACTTCTGGAAGGTGGCAGTGATAGTCGAAAATCGGCATATCTTTGGCGTAATCGTTATATAACTTTTCCGCCGTCTTGTTAGTTAATAAAAAATTGTCCTTTAAATAAGTCATAAAAAACTCCTTACTATAATTATCTTTTAAATCTACCGAACACTTCGTTAACTTTTGAATAGTTAGCAAAAGTGCCAGGATATTTTTTAATTATTTTCATCATCTCGCCAATTTGCTTTTTACGAATAATGCAAACCACCATAAATTTTTCAGTGTGAGAATACATGCCCTCAACTCTCACTTCCGTCACGCCGTGGTGCAGTTTTTCAATAAGTTCGTTAGAAAGTTCATCGGGTTTATCGGTGATTATCTCAAACTTAAAGCCTATCTTCATACCCGATAAGAAATTGTCTACGACGATATTTGCTATAAATAAGTTTATAAGCGTACATATAACGGGGGTTATTTGCATTCCGTAAACGAAAAACGCAATAGCCACAACGCTACTATCCATTAAAAATGAAACGTACGCTATATTAAGTGCTGGATTTGCCCTTTTAATTAACGCGCTTATTGCGTAAGTTCCACCGCTAGCACCAAATCTACGGAGCATAATCGAAAAACCAAACCCCGAAATAACGCCCGTTGCAATACAAGCGAAAACAACTTCAAAATCGTCCCCGTTAATCGCTTTGCAATAAGGTTTAAATCCAACTGCTTGCCAAAGCATTGTTCCAAATGATTGAACGAGCATATAAAGGATTAAAAACAAACCAAGTTTTTTATCAACGAAAATGGTCACTAAAACGAAAATAGGCAAGTTGAAAGCAAGCATTAAATATGCCCACTCTATTTTATAATCAACCAAATGATAAGTTATGGTTGCAAGACCACCTACACCACCTGGTGCAAAGCCGTTGCTATTTTGAAAAAAGTAATAAGCAACGGAAACTATCAACCCCGCCACGACCGCAATTAAACAATCCAAAATATAATTTGCAACCGTTTTTTGTTTAGCCATAAAAATCCTCGTTTAGACAATTCATTTATTTTGAACTATCTTCATAATTATACAACAAACTATTTCAGTTTTCAATCAATTTTACACTTTATTTAATTTTTAGTAAAATTAAAATTATACAAGAACGGTTAATCCATTATAATCTTTATCAAAAGAGACCGTTAACTTTTTAGTCGTTTTATTTTCAGTTTCAATTGTCACCAAGTAATCACCGTAAAAGCCTGAAAACTCTGCAACTCCGTCTACGTTTGTTTTACAATTTGCGCAGGTGTTCCATTCTTGTTTAATTAAACGCTCAATCGAGTAATACGATTTTTTCTTTCTCATATTTTCATCAAGCAAGCAACCCATACACCTATCTTCGTTTACCCACGTGTCGCCGTCTTTTAAGTTCCAATATACTATGCCCTTCATATTTGGAATAGAGAACCACAGGCGATACATGTTTTCTATAATTTCTGCTTGTAAATTTTCCCCTTCACTTCTACTTAGCCCCTATAAATCGTGGGAATAGTTATTTCGGTTATGTACATAGGAACGCCAAGCGTTGACATTTTTTGATAAGTTGCATATAAGTTTTCCGGGTTTGCTTTGCCGTTTAAATGGCTCATCGTGCAAGAATCCCCACAGAAAAAATGGAATTGAAATCCTATCGCATCAAGTCTAACACCCTTTTCTAAAAGTTTTTTATTTTCTTGGTAATATTTTTCAGCGTATTCACCAAAATTAACGTGCGTTGCTTCGTTTCTTTCAAGCACGCATTTATCTGAAAATTCTTTGCCAGCATTAACCAACAACCACTCTACGAAATCTTCAATCTTTTCAGGAATCCACAACATGTTTTCCCAACTGCCGTCAGCATCCGTTTGATACGATTCGTTAACAACGTCAAAAACGTTAAACTTTCCGTCGTATCTCTTAGCAACTTCTCTAACGAAATTTAACCATAAACTTTTCAATTTTTCAAAATCTTTAGGAACCCAATCAGGACACCAACGCCCACAGAATAACGGTTGCCCTTTTGTTCTCATTCCGTTTGCCTTGGCAAATTCAAACACACGGTCGGATGGCGGTCTTCTATATATTTCTTCACTGCCTTCACTGAACCTAAACTTCCCAGGTTCCGTTTCCATAACACCCCAGCAAAAAGTGGTGGTTATAAAGTTAAAAAGATTGGAAACCGCGTCGCGATATTGTTTCTCTTTATCGCCCATATTCCCTATCATAAGCGCACTCGTTCCAAAATCAAAAGCGTGATTTTTTTGCTCTAATTTTACCATAGCGTTAACAGGTTTACCATCACCATCTATAACGTTTATCTTAAAAGTGCCTTTCCTATATTTTTCAATGTTTGCATTTATTTCAGGAAGCAACTTTTGATGCATTTTTCTATAATTTTCAATTATGTTTTGCAAAACAAATCCCCCTAATTTTTATTGCTAAAAAATTATAACACACACGTATACCCCTGTCAATAATTATCCGTTTTTTGATAAAAAAATAATCCTAACATAAAAGTGTTAGGATTATTTTTGGTGTGAAGGATGGGACTTGAACCCACACGGATAACCATACGCCCCTCAAACGTACGCGTCTGCCAATTCCGCCACCCTCACGCGATTTAGCCTTTATATATTACTCAAAAAAAACCTATTTGTCAAGGATTTTTCCGTATAATTTGTTATATTTTGCAAAAGTTTATATTCTAAAATAAAATTACACAAGAAAATTTAATGTGTATAACTGCCTGCAAAAGATTAAATTTAGAAAATTCGGCTCTCAATGGATACTAACAAAGCAGGCGTTATATTCAAAGAGAGCCGTATTTTGTTTTATTGGGTGGTTATATGAATCAAGAATTATTTAATGTAGCAATTAAAGAAGAAGGCTCAGATGATTATACAGGTCGATATAGAGTTTTAAAAGTTATTTCTCATACGGAAACTGAAATTTTAGAAGAAGATATAGATACATATGTTTTATGTCATCTTTTAGTTGTTTGTCCTGATAAGTCTTTAAGACTAGTTAATTATGCAGATTGTTTATTTTTAGGTTTTTGATTATGAAGAAAAAATACGTATCCCCTACTTTGAAAATATTAAATAATCGTTCTGAAGTTATATCCCACTTTGGATATAAAAAAGGACGGGCTATTTTATTTGCATTAAATAGGCAATAGCCGTTTAATATTGCACCGTGAGTGGCGGTGCTATATAAGTAGTCATTTCCCCTTGTGCAATTCCCGATAAGGGTTTGTAAATATATTTATTTTTAGTTGGGTTTCTTTCATCCCAAATAGGAGGTAAAAAATGAAAAGAGCATTAGTAATTTCAGTGAGAACGTCGAAAGACAAACAGACTAGCGAAGACGTCGCTTGGGTGACCGTGGCACTTATGCCAACGAAAATGCAGAACGGCAATTTGTTTTATCCGAAGTCTTCGGATATTTCAGTAAGCACTAATGCAGGTGCTTTACGTGCTAAAGACAAATTCAGTAAATATTGTGATTTTAAACTTGGTG
>SVHO01000036.1 GCA_015055725.1 Clostridiales bacterium
GCCGGAAATTATGGCGGAAACCTTGATGCCTGACGACTTTGACAAGGAAGAAGAAAGGCTTGTTAACGAATTCGTCACTATAAGTGGTGTGAGTGACGTCACTTCAAGTTCGTCAAACGCGTCGTTATCAAGCGGAACGGCACTTCAAATACTCGTCGATCAAGACAATTCAAGGCTAGTTATGACGGCGGAAGAAATTAGGCGTAGTATTTTAGAAGTTTCAAGACAGATTATAAGGCTTTACGCACAGTTTACCGAAGGTGTGCGCGTGGTTAAGGCAAACGACCTTTTTAATAAGACGCGCGTTTATTACGTTGACGGAAAGACGGTTGGTTCAGACGACGTTTATTTGGAAAGCGAAAACGAACTTTTATACACGCATAATCAACGCAAAGATATGATTTTTAAGTTGTATAATAGCGGACTTTTATTTGACGACGAGGGCAAACTTCGCACTAGCACAAAAGAAAAAGTTTTGTCCCTTTTAGGTTATAAAGATTTGGATTATCAAAAGGGACTTTCAAGATTGCACGAAGAAAAAGCAATTGAAGAAAACGAAAAGTTGCGAACAAGTGAAGTTGACGTTGACGAAATTGACGACCATTCTATTCACGTTGACGAACACACTCGTTATCTTTTAAGTGAATATTCAAGCGTAAACAAAGAACAAAAGCAAAGATTTATAGAGCATATTAATAAACACAAAAAAATATTAAAGAATTTGTCAGGAGAATAAAATTATGGAAAAACTTGAACGTGAACAAACTGAAGCGACGGCGCAACCCGCGGAGGCGGAAGTTATTTTAGGCGAAAAGGACGAACAAGTCTCATTGGGAAAGTTTAAAGATATAACGGCTTTACTTTCCGCATACAACTCTTTACAGGCTGAATTTACCAAACGCTGTCAGCGAATAAAAGAGTTGGAAAAAACGCTTGTTTCCGATAAGGAAAGCACCCCGGAACAACCAAGCGAAAAAGAGCAAAAAGCAGATATTACCGATAAGGATAAAGAAGAAATTTTAAGAAAATATTTGCAGGGCGTGTTAATGCGAAAACAATCAGCCGTGATTTTAGACGGGGTGGGGGCGGGTGTTAAAACCCCCGTTTCTAAACCCAAAACTATCACGCAGGCAGGGCAACTTGCGCGTGAATTATTAGAAAAAAAGTTATAATTTTTAAGGAGAAAATATGGCAGTAAATTTAACCAACGCGGACAACGCGTTAAAATCAGTATACCTTGATGCGATTAGCGAACAACTAAACTCTAACGTTAACCCTTTTTTGGCACAAATTGAAAAGTCAACTGACGACGTTTGGGGCAAAGAAGTTAAAAAACTTGCCGTTTACGGCATGAACGGTGGTGTTGGTGCAGGTAGTGAAGACGGCGACCTTCCAACCGCAGGTGGAAATAATTATAAACAATTTGTGACCACACTTAAAAACCTTTACGGCGTTATCGAAATTTCAGACAAGGCAATTCGCGCGTCTGAAAACAACACGGGTGCTTTCGTAAGTTTGCTTAACGCTGAAATGGATGGACTTATTAAATCAAGTAAGTTCAATTTTGGCAGAATGCTTTTTGGTGACGGGAGTGGAACTTTGGCTAAAGTTGTTTTAGCTGAAAACGGCGTTATAACAGTTGATAACGTTAAAAACCTTATTGAAGGGATGATTGTTGATTTCCGTGAACAAAACGGCAACGCAATTTTAAGCGCAACGGGTAGAAGAATTATATCTATCGACAGGGCTAACGGCACAATTAAAGTTAGCGGTGCTAATATAGACGGTGTTTTAACAGAAGGCGCGCTTATCACTATTCAGGGTTCGTTTAACAACGAAATCACAGGTTTGCAAGCGATTTTTAATCAAGATAAAGACGAACTTTACGGTCTAAAAAAATCTGAAAACTCTTGGCTTTCGCCTTACGTTCAAAAAGAAACGGGTGAAATATCAGAAATGAAAATTCAAACCGCGCTTGACGTTATCGAAGAACAAAGCGGTGGCTCAGTAAACTTTATCGTTTGCTCTTGGGGTGTGCGCAGGGCTATCCAAAATATGCTTTCGGCTAATAAGAGCATGATTAACACTATGGACCTTGCAGGTGGATTTAAGGCGCTTAGTTATAACGGTATTCCAATCGTTGCGGATAGATTTTGCCCAGAAGGGACGATGTATCTTTTGAATACTAACGACTTTATTTTGCATCAACTTTGTGATTGGCAGTGGCTTACCGGAGACGACGGAAAAGTTCTTAAACAAATACCAGGAAAACCCGTTTATACGGCAACTTTAGTTAAGTATGCGGAACTTATTTGTTCTCGTCCTAACGGTCAAGGCGCGCTATACGGCATAACCGAAGCGTAATAATCAAAAAAGAAAAATCGTCGGGCGTAAGCTCGGCGATTTTTTAGAATAAAGGAGATAAAAATGACGGTAAAAGAAATTTTAAAAAGCACGGCTTCAATGGTTGGGAGAGAAGATGTTTTAGAATATTTAAGTGGACAAAACACCACTTCTAACGACTACGTTTTAAATTCAATAAACCTTATGGTCAACTTGTTGAATTTAGTTATAGGCGAACTTGCAGGCACGTTTATACCTATGATTAAGGTCCAAAAAACGCCTGTTAACAACGGAAAGATTTATTATAAAGACCTTATTGAAAGACCGATGGAAGTGCGTGCCGTTTACGATTTGGAAGGCAATAAATTAAGTTTTTCGCAGACAGTCGAATATATATGGGTTAACGCGTTTGAAGTAAACGTCGAATACGAATACGCTCCGTCTAATTACGGCTTAGAAGACCAAATAGGGTATACCCCGAAAGACGTGAGCGTTGCAACCCTATCTTACGGACTTTCAGCAGAGTATTCCATAAGTATAGGCGATTTTGACCAAGCAGTTATGTGGCACAAAAGATACGTTGATTCTATAAAAGAACATAGAAAGTTAACTAACGTTAAAACCAAAGAAAGGTGTTTCGTATGATAAATTATTTAGAAAAAGTTTCGGATAAAGAAAAAACTTATAATTTAAGTATTAAAGACTGTTTTGGAATAAACGTTGCGATTAATGATGAAATTCAATCTTGTTTTAAAAGAAATTATATTAGAGTGCTATCGCGTTCAGGGGTAAAACAGCACTATTACGTGAATAATAGTTTTTATTATTATGTTAAGGATGGCAACTTATATAAATCGCTTAAAAGTGGAGATGTGTTAATTGAGAATATAGGCAGTTTTACACCTGCCGTTTGCCAAGTACGTATGGGTGGTGAGATAAAAACTCTTTTCGTAGGCGAAAAAAGTTTTTTTGAAGACGGAAAAAGAGTTGACTTACCGCCCGCACAAATTGCAAAAGTTCATAACGGGGGACTATATACAGCCTTTGATAACGTGATAACTTTGCCGAGTAAATTTAACTTTGAGTTAAATCAAACTTCGTTAGACGTTGTTGGAACAATAGGAATAAATTCTAATTCTGGAAAAATTTTAAGTTTGATTTCTAAAAAAGATTGCTTGTTGATTATTTGTGAGCGTGCTATATATACTCTTAAAACGATAGGAGAAGTCTATGAATATCAGCTTGAAAAACTTTCTTTGCCCGTTATTGACGTTATAGGACAATCAATAGTTGAAATACGCGATAAAGTTTATATGGTTAGCGGGGGAAAGTTGATGCAGTTTTGTGACGGCAAGTTGCAAGTGATATCCAATTCACACCTAAACGATTTAAAGTTTGAAGTTTTAAGTTTTGGTGCGGAAAATAAGGGTGTTTACTCTTTGCCTATATCAATTGACGGAAAAAAAGCTTTATATTTTTACGACGCCTTAGATAAATCACAATGTTTTTTCTCTTTTTATGGGATACCGACAACCGATGGGAATATACTTGCTCTTAATAATGCGTTATACGTTATAAAAAAGGAGAAATCCAACGAGAACAAAACTCTTATAAGTAAAAAAATGAATTTTTCTAGCAATAATTTCAAGGCGTTAAAAAGCATAAGTTTTGATTCTCTTACGTCTGGCGAGTGTGTGATAGAGGGCGATTTTGGAAGTAAAGTTTACAACTTTAAGAAAGGCAATAATAAGTTTAATTTTAATTTATTTTCTAAATGGTTTATATTTCAGTTTAGTTCCAAAGAGCAAGATTTTTTAATAAAAAATATAACCATTAAATATAACGTTAAAGGAGAATAATTATGCAGTTTAACAATCCAACGACAAAAGATGAAATGTACGTTATCTTAAACGATTTATTCTATTATTACAGAATAAAGAGAAACGGATACGAAGAGGTTTCACTTAAAGAGTTAGAGTTAAAACGTTTAGAGTTTATAAATTTAAGTCAGGAAGAGTTAAGGGAAAAAGCAAAAAGTTTACTAAGCGCGGAACATTTCCGTAAAGTGCAAGATTATAAAGAAAGCGTTGAAGAGCAAATGATAGCCTTAAATTCTAAAATAAATTCTTTAGACGGAGAATATGAAAAACTTATAGAAAAGGTTGAAAAACTATATTTGGATAGCCAAGAAAAGTTAAAGAATATTTTAGAAAAAAATTCACTAATATATTCAAGCGCATATTTTGATAAAACGGCGGTTTTAGAAAGCGAAAAAAACGCGCAAATTGCAATTCTTAACTCGCAAAAAGAAGAAAAAGCAGGCGAACTTACTGCAAGCCTTGCCGTTCTTAGTCAAAAGAAAATTGATGCAGACACTCGCTTTGATGAAGAGTTTGCAAAAGAGATTGATGCAAAAACCATTGAACTTTTAGACGAGCAAGAAAAAATAGCGCGCGAAGTTTTTAAGTATAACAACGGTTTAGATGAAAAAGAGCAAAGATACGCCAACACCATAACTCAAACAAATGCAAATTTAAACTTAAAGTTTATGGAAATCAGTATGGGCGAATTTACCAAAGACCAACTTGTAGAAATGGGTTATTATGACGACGTTATCGCTTGCGTTTGCGGTTATTACGACACGTTAGCGCCAACGCCTGCATATCAAGATATAGCAAACGAGTCTAAACTTGCTATTTATCTTGACGACTATTATATGAATATAGTTTATATGTACGGCGTAAAAGCAGGTATAAAATAACTTAACAAACGAAAAAAAGAACGCAGAAGCGTTCTTTTTTTATGTTTATATCGCTTTTTATTTATATGGATAAAAGTGCCACGGAAATTGTTCCAAGGGCAATTCCAAGCCATTGCCACCAACAAAGTTGCTCCTTAAAAATAAATTTTGACGCGAGTGTGACTAACATTAAACCGCCCACGCCTATAACTGGGTAAATTAAACTTGGGGATAAGGTGGTGGTTGCAAGGATTATGATGAAAAGGTTTGATACTGCGTTTGAAAGCCCTGCAATAACAGGTATATGTAATGAAGTTTTAATAACGGTTTTAGTTTTTTCTTTTTTGTCTTTAAGCCATAAAATAAAGCAAGCCAAAACCGAGAAAGCAATCGCTATAAGCATGAAAAAATTTCCGTACTTACCGCCAAAATTTATTTGTTCGGTTTTTTGAACGATTGCGCAACCCGCGTTTCCTGCGAAAGCAAGGATAGCGAAAATTAGCCACTTAAAGCTAAAAGATTTGGACTTTTCGTCGTTTGTTTTGCCTTTATACAAGCAAAGGAAAATAGCAACGCAAACGATAACTAAACCTAAAATGGTTATAAGGCTCGGCTTGGTGTCCCAAAAAAAGAAACCCCAAATAGTCGTGCCGATAAGTGAAAGTTGTGAAAAAAGACCTGTTAAAACGATGGGACCGTTTTTGATTGCTAACATATACGAAAGGTGAAAGGTTGCAAAAAACGTGCCGAAAAGAAGTGAATAGATTATAACTTCGGGGTTAAAAGTTCTATCAAACAAGAAAACGATTAACCAAAAGATAAAAGCCGAACAGGTGACTAAAAACGTATATAGTGAAGAAGAGCCTTTTATCCCGTCGTTTCGTTTTGAGAAAAAGCCACCCACAATAGTTGATAAACTGATACATAAAGTTGCTAAAGTTAAATATAAATAAGGCATAATTTTTTTCCTTTTTAGAAGTTAGTGTTTGAAGGGGTGATTAGTTTGCATTTTGTGGTTGCAATTTTTTCAACGTACTCAATAGGTGGGGTTTTTTCGGTAATTAGATAGTCAATGTCGTCAAAATGAAAGTCTGTGCATAAAAAGGTTTTATTAAACTTGGTGCTATCGCAAAGCATAGCAACCTTAGTTGAATTTTTGCGCATTTGTTGTTTAAGTTT
The DNA here is from genome assembly GCA_015055725.1 of Clostridiales bacterium. Classification (GTDB taxonomy): domain Bacteria; phylum Bacillota; class Clostridia; order Christensenellales; family Borkfalkiaceae; genus UBA1259. The sequence continues at coordinate 6,263 of SVHO01000036.1, forward strand.
GGCTTGTTCAATGCTCGCGTCCGTAAAACCATTTACTAAATCTAAACCAGAGCATGATATTAAAGAAATATCCGCGTGTATGCGCGAGATATAGTCCATGGTGTCAGTTCCCGTTATAGAGTTAGAGTGATTTTGTATAAGTCCACCAGCAATATAAATTTTAATGTTGTTGGTTTGAGAGAGTAAAAGAGCGTTTCTAAGCCCCGTGGTTGTGACGGAAAGATAATTGAAGTTGTTGAATAGGGGAATAGTCACACCGACGGTGGTGCTTGAATCGAGAAAAACCGAATCGCCGTTTTTAATAAGTTTAACTGCAAGGTTTGCCATCGCGCGCTTAGCCGAGGTGTTTTCTTGTTCGCGAATAGCAAAGGCAGATTCTTCCGCGCTTGACTTAAAAGGCATAGCACCGCCGTGCGAACGCTTAATTAGCCCTTGTTTTTCCATTGACCTTAAATCTCTACGAATAGTTGCGCCACTAACGTAAAGTTCAGAGGCAAGTTCTTCAACCGTTGCAGATTTATTTCTGTTCAAAATCTCTAAAATTTCTTCTTGACGTTCTAAAGAAAGCATTTTTTACTCCTTTAATGTGCAAAACTTTGCTCAATTTGTTCATTTTTGTTTATTTGTGATTATATATTATCATAAAAATTATCTTTTTGCAACTTAATTTCAAGCGGTCACAAAAACAATTTTGTGTGTTATAATATAAGCGTACCTTAAGGTACTGTGTAAAAAAGGCAAAAAACTAAACGTTTTTATAAAGATTATAAAATAATCGGAGGATTGAACAAAAATGAAAACCAAAGCAGTTAGACTTTATGGTGAGGGCGATTTAAGATTAGAGGAATTTGAACTTCCCGAAATCAAAGAAGACGAAATTTTGGCGCGCGTTGTTTCTGACAGTATTTGTATGTCAAGTTATAAAGCCGCTATGCAAGGCGCAAAACACAAACGCGTTCCTAACGACGTTGCAACTAATCCCGTAATTATTGGTCACGAATTTTGTGGTGACATAGTTAAGGTTGGCGCAAAATGGCAACACTTATTTAAAGAAGGTATGAAGTTTGGTATTCAACCTGCTATGAACCTTCCTTCAAACCCTGCAGCAGCACCTGGATATTCATATTGCAATATCGGTGGTGATGCAACTTACGTTGTAATCCCTAACGAAGTTATGGAAACGGATTGCCTTATTCCTTATGAAGGCGAAAGTTATTTTAAGGCGTCACTTGCAGAACCAATGTCTTGCATTATCGCAGGTTATCACGAAAATTATCACAGCGTTTACGAAACCCACTCACACGAAATGGGCATTAAAGAAGGTGGCGCAGTTGCAATTTTAGCAGGTGTTGGACCTATGGGTTTAGGCGCGGTTGATTACGGTATCCATTGTGATAGAAAACCATCTTTAATGGTTGTCACTGATATTGACCAAGCAAGGCTTGATAGGGCGGCGTCTCTTTTAACGGTTGAAGAAGCTGCTAAAAACGGAGTTAAGTTAGTTTACGTTAACACTTCTGCTATTGAAGACCCCGTTGCATATATGAAAGAACTCAACGGTGGAAACGGTTATGACGACGTTTTCGTTTACGCACCGGTATCTGCACTCGTTGAACAAGGTGATGCGCTTTTAGCACATAACGGTTGCTTGAACTTCTTTGCAGGCCCAACCAAAACCGATTTTTCCGCTAAGTTTAATTTTTATGACGTTCACTATTCTTTCCACAGAATAACCGGAACTTCTGGCGGAAACACCATGGACCTTCGCGAAGCGCTTAAACTTTCAGGTGAAGGCAAAATCAACCCTGCAATTATGATTTCACACGTTGGTGGTCTTGATAGCGTTATCGAAACCACGCTTAACTTACCCAACATTAAAGGTGCTAAAAAACTTGCTTATACGCACGTTTCAATGCCAATGACTGCTATTGCCGATTTTGAAGAACTTGGCAAAACTGATAAGTTCTATAAAGACCTTGCAGATATTTGCAAAAAACATAACGGCATTTGGTCAGACGAAGCTGAAAAATATTTACTTGCAAACGCAAAGAAAATTTAATCATTAAATCTTAAAAAAACATTATTTATATAAGGAGAATAAATTTATGGCAAAACCCGTATTGATGCCCAAGGCTGGTATCACGGTAGAAAGTTGTATTCTAACCGAATGGAAAGTTAAAGTTGGCGATACCGTTAAGGTAGGGGACGTTCTTTGTTCGTATGAAACGGACAAGTCTGCTTTTGACCTTACTTCTGAAGTAGAAGGCGAAGTTCTCGCACTCTTCTGTGAAGAAGGTGACGAAGTTCCCGTTTTAACAAATATCGCGGCAGTTGGCGCAAAAGGTGAAGATTTCTCTGCTTTAGCACCAAACGGCGCAGCGGCACCCGCTGTTGAAGAAGTTAAAGCACCTGCTCCTGCGGCTGCACCTGCACCCGTAGCACCCGTTGCAATTTCTACCAACGCAAAACCCATCACTATGCCTAAGGCTGGTATCACGGTTGAAAGTTGCATCTTAACTAAATGGAACGTAAAGGTTGGCGATACCGTTAAGGTTGGCGACGTTATGTTCTCATACGAAACTGATAAATCTTCTTTTGATTATCAAGCGGAAATTGACGGTGAAGTTCTTGCGCTCTTCTGTGAAGAAGGTGATGAAGTTCCCGTTCTTTCAAACGTTGCCGCAGTTGGTAAAAAGGGTGACGACCCTGCTCCCTTAGCACCTAACGGCGCAGTTGCACCTGCAGTTGAAGAAGTTAAAGCGCCCGTTGCTAACGCTCCCGTTGCAACTGCTCCCGCAGTATCTGCACCCGTCGCTAATGCAGACGGCAAAATTTTCGTTTCACCAAGAGCTAAAAATCTTGCTCAAAAATTAGGCGTTGACCTTGCAACTGCAACTGGCACTGGTCCTAACGGCAGAATTATTGAACGTGACGTTCGTGAAGCAAGCGTTAATCCCAAAGCCGTTGCACCCGTTGTTGAAGAAGTTAAAGCACCTGCTTCTGCTCCTGCAGTTGCTCCTGAAAAGGCAAGTGACGACTTTAAGGCTTATAAAGACGAAAAGATGTCTAACATCAGAAAAGTTATCGCAAAAAATATGGTTGCATCACTTTCTACTATGGCTCAACTCACGCACACCATTTCTTTCGATTGCACCAACATCTTAGCGTTCAGAAAATATCTTAAAGAAAATGCGGAAGTTCTTAAACTCCCCAACATTACTATCAATAACATCATAGTATATGCGCTTTCAAGAGTATTGAAAAACCATAAAGACCTTAACGCAAACCTTATCAACGGTGACACCATGCGTTATTTTGAACACGTAAATATGGGTATTGCTACCGATACGCCGAGAGGACTTCTCGTTCCCACGCTCTTTGGTGCTGACACTATGAGTTTATCAGAAATCGCTATTAAATCTAAAAAACTTTCACAAGACGCTATTGACGGCAAACTTTCACCCGAATTCTTAACCGGTGGCAGTTTCACCGTAAGCAACGTTGGAACTTACGGCATTGAAAGTTTCACGCCTGTAGTTAACCCACCACAAACGGGTATCCTTGGCGTAAACACGCTTGAAACCAGAATTAAACTTGGTAAAGATGGCGAAATTATTCCTTACACCGCTATGGCTCTTTCACTTTCATACGACCACAGAGCGCTTGACGGTGCACCTGCATCAAGATTCCTTAAAGACCTTAAAGACTATCTTGAAAACTTCAGCGTAAACTTAATGGCTGATTCAATCTAATCAATATACTTTTTGTTAAAAGGAGAATATAATGGAAAATTTTGAACTTATTGTTATCGGTGGTGGTCCTGGTGGATATCTTGCTGCAGAACGCGCAGGGCACGCAGGATTAAAAACTATGGTAATTGAAAAGAGAGAATTTGGTGGCGTTTGCCTTAACGAAGGTTGCGTTCCAAGTAAAACTTTCTTAAACTCAGCAAAAGTTTTTGATTACGCTAACCACGCTAAAAATTACGGTGTGACTGTAAACGGCACGGCAACTATCGACCAAAAATTCGTTGTTGAAAGAAAGAACGGCGTTGTAAAAATGCTCGTTAACGGCGTTAAAGGTCAACTTAAAAGAAATAAAGTGACCATGAAGTCTGCCGAAGCGTTTATCGAAGGCAAAACTGATGAAGGCATTATCGTTAAAGTGGGCGAAGAAAAATTCCTTGCTAAACGTTTAATAATTGCAACCGGTTCTATGCCTGTTGTTCCACCTATCCCAGGTCTTCGTGAAAACTTAGAAGCAGGCGTTGTTATGACTAATAGGGAAGTTCTTGATTTAACTGAAATTCCTGAAAAGTTAGTCGTAATCGGCGGTGGCGTTATCGGTCTTGAAATGGCAAGTTATTTCTCATCAGTTGGTAGCAAAGTGACCGTTGTTGAAATGATGAACAAAATTGCTGGCCCAACTGAAAACGAAATTTCAGGCATTTTACAAAAATCACTCGAAAAGAAGGGCGTTGAATTTAAGCTCGGCGCAAAAGTGACGGGTGTTGAAAAAGACGGCGTTATTTATGAAAAAGACGGCAAAACCGAAAAAGTTCCCGCAGATAAAATTCTTTGCTCAATCGGTAGACGTGCAGTCACCCAAGGTATCGGCTTAGAAAATATCGGCGTAAATCTCGAAAGGGGAGCAATCGTCACGGACGATATGATGAGAACTAACGTTGCAAACGTTTACGCTGTTGGTGACGTTAACGGCAAAGTTATGCTTGCTCACACCGCTTATAGAGAAGCAGAAGTTGCAGTAAACAACATCACGGGCAAAAAAGACCGTATGCGTTATAACGTTATACCGTCAGTTATTTACACCAATCCCGAAGTTGGTTCTGTTGGCGAAACTGAAGAAAGCGCAAAACAAAAGGGACTTGACGTTAAATGCGTTTCAATTCCGCTCACTTTCTCAGGTAGATATATTGCTGAAAATACCGACCTTAACGGTATTTGCAAACTCGTAATCAACAAAAAGACCAACACTTTAATCGGTGCGCACGTTATCGGCAGTTATTCTGGTGAATATATAGTTGCAGTTTCTGCTATGATTGACTTAGAAGTTGATATCGAAAACATCAAAAAACTTGTTTTCCCGCACCCAACCGTTTGCGAAATCGTTCGCGAAGCAATTTTTAGTATTTAATTAAAGTTAAAAATAAATAAGGAGATAAAATATGCCAAAAAATCTAGTTATCGACCCTAATTTTATCAGGTCGAAAGGTAAAATTCATTTTACGGATATTCCCGTAAACGTTTACAACAAAACGATTGAAGACGAAAAGAAAAACTTTTCTAACGACGATTTCGTTCGCATCTTTAACGATATCGCAATGCTCCGCGAATTCGAAAGCATGATTAACGAAATCAAAATTAAAGGTGAATATCAAGGCTTTAAGCACTCTTATCCCGGTCCTGCCCATCTTTCAATGGGTCAAGAAGCGGCTGCAGTTGGTCAAGCATATATCCTTGATATGGACGATATGACCTTTGGTTCACACCGTTCACACAGTGAAGTTTTAGCGCGTGGTCTTGCTTCTATCAACAGACTTCCCGACGATAAACTTTATCAAATTATGAAAGACTTTATGGGTGGCGAAACTCTTGCTCCCGTAGAAAAACTCAACAAAACCGGCAACGTTAAAGATTTAGCAGTTGACTTCCTTCTCTATGGATTTATGAGTGAAATTTTCGCTCGTCGTACAGGTTTCCATAGGGGTATGGGCGGTTCAATGCACGTGTTCTTCTTGCCGTTCGGTATTTATCCTAACAACGCTATCGTTGGCGGTGCTGCTCCCGTTGCTTTGGGTGCTGCTCTTTATAAGAAAGTTAACGATAAACCTGGTATCGTTATCTCTAACGTTGGTGACGGTGCTGTTGGTTGCGGTGTTGTTTACGAATCAATGAACTTTGCTTCTATGGACCAATTCCGTCAACTTTGGGAAAAGAAAGGCGGTCTTCCAATCTTGTTTAACTTCTTTAACAACGGCTACGGCATGGGTGGTCAAACCAGAGGTGAAACCATGGCTTACGACTT
>SVHO01000005.1 GCA_015055725.1 Clostridiales bacterium
TGAAATGAAGATTTATATCTTCCATCGGGATAACTTGTGCATATCCACCACCTGCAGCACCACCTTTAACACCGAAAACCGGCCCTAACGACGGTTCACGAAGTGCAACTATAACGTTTTTACCTATCTTTTTAAGCCCGTCTGACAAACCTATAGTAGTGGTCGTTTTGCCTTCACCAGCAGGGGTTGGCGTTATAGCGGTCACCAAAATAAGTTTACCGTTTTTGCGGTCATTTTCCTTTAATAACGAAAGGTCTACTTTTGCTTTGTAGTTGCCGTATTGCTCAAGATATTTGTTGTCAACACCCGCACGTTTTGCAATATCTAAAATGTGTTCTGGCTTTACGCTTTGCGCAATTTCAATATCACTTTTATAACCCATAATAAAATCTCCTAAAATTTTTATTTAAAGTATTTAACGGCCGATTCAAACATCTTGATATCATATTCACCGTAAACGTTTTTATAAAGTCCGTTGCCTGTTCTTTCAGAGTGACCCATTTTACCGAACACCCTACCGTCAGGCGAAGTTATACCTTCAATAGCATAAACTGAATTGTTGGGGTTATACCTAATATCGTAAGTAGGCGCACCCGTTTGGTCAACGTATTGCGTAGCAACTTGACCGTTTGCGATAAGTTGATTTAACAACTCTTCTTTAATAATAAATCTACCTTCACCGTGTGAAATAGGAACGGTGTAAACGTCACCAACGTTAGTACCCATAAGCCAAGGCGACTTATTAGAAGCAACGCGCGTTCTAACAAGCATTGATTGGTGACGAGCAATAGTGTTAAAGGTAAGCGTTGGCATATCTTCAGTCACTTGTTCTGTAATCTTTCCATAAGGAACTAAACCTAACTTAATAAGTGCTTGGAAACCGTTGCAAATACCGCCCATAAGACCTTTCTTAACGTCTAAAAGTTCGGTCACGTTTTCTTTTATAGCTTTATTTCTAAAGAACGCGGTTATAAATTTACCCGAACCGTCAGGTTCGTCACCGCCAGAAAATCCACCAGGAACGAAAATAATTTGACTATCTTTAATTTTTTGAGCAAACGCATCAACTGATTCTTTAACGTCACAAATGTTTTTGATAACGAAAATATCTACGTCTGCACCCGCCCTTGCAAACGCCTTTTTAGTGTCGTATTCACAGTTTGTGCCTGGGAACACGGGAACGAGAACGCGTGGTTTTGCGAACTTAGTTGGTGAGTAATCCCATTTGTTCGCGCTGTATTCGATAGCAGGAATTTCGCCTTTTGAAGTTTCAACGTTATTACACTTAAACACGGGTTCAAGTTTGTTTTCATAATCGCAAAGCAAACTTTCAAGGCAGACGCTTTGACCTTTATATTTAAGCGCGTACTCTTTAGTAGTTTTACCAATAACCACCGCTTTATCAAGCGTTGCACCTTTTTCTAATTCGATAACGAACGCGCCGTAGTTATAACCGAAAACGTTTTCTAAATCAATATCGTTAAATTCAAAGCCTATGCCGTTGCCGAACGCCATTTTCATAACTGCTTCTGCAACACCACCGTAAGTGACGGTATACATAGAAAGTATTTTTCCACTATCGTTAAGTTTTTCAATCAAACGGAAATTTTCAATCAAATCTTTTGAATCGATAAGTCCGTTTTCAGTTTTCTTTGCTTTAAGCAAAACAACCGTGCTATCAACCTTTTTAAATTCAGGGGAAACAACTTTATCAAGTTTATCCGTTGTCACCGCAAACGAAACGAGCGTAGGCGGAACGTCAATATTTTCAAACGAGCCACTCATAGAGTCCTTTCCACCGATTGCAGAAAGTTTAAGTTCCCTTTGAGCGCGATAAGCACCTAAAAGTGCCGAACACGGTTTTCCCCAACGCGTTGCGTCTTTATTCGGTTTTTCAAAATACTCTTGGAAAGTTAAATAAGTGTCGTCAAAGGTTGCGCCCGTTGCGATAAGTTTACAAACACTTTCAATAACTGCGTAATACCCACCGAACAATGGACTTTTTTCGCTGACGAACGGATTATAACCCCAACTCATAAACGAACAAGTGTCAGTATCGGCATTTTCAACCGAAACTTTGTTTACCATTGCTTGAATAGGCGTGCGTTGATTTTTTCCGCCAAACGGCATAAGAACGGTGCCTGCGCCGATGGTAGAGTCAAAGCGTTCTGAAAGTCCACGTTTTGAACAAACGTTAAGGTCAGTTGCAAGTTCTTTAATTCCTTTTTCAAAGTCGCAAGGGATAACCTTTTTATCCATAACTTGCTCTTTAATTTTAACTTGGGTTTTCTTTTCTGCACCGTTGCTGTTTAAGAATTCTCTTGAAATATCAACGATGGTTTTGCCTTTCCAAGTCATTTTAAGGCGAGCGTCGTCCGTGACGGTTGCAACGATTGTTGCTTCTAAGTTTTCACTAGTTGCAAGTTGCATAAACCTTTCAGCGTCTTTACTTTCAACAACAACAGCCATTCTTTCTTGTGATTCGCTTATTGCAAGTTCAGTTCCGTCAAGTCCGTCGTATTTTTTAGGAACTTTATCAAGTTCGATAAACAAGCCGTCGGCAAGTTCACCGATAGCAACGGAAACACCGCCTGCGCCAAAGTCATTACAACGCTTAATTAAGCGAGATGCTTCGGGGTTTCTAAACAATCTTTGTAATTTTCTTTCTTCGGGAGCATTACCCTTTTGAACTTCTGCACCACAAGAAGAAAGTGATTCTATATTATGAGATTTTGAAGAACCCGTTGCACCACCGCAACCGTCTCTACCCGTTCTTCCACCAAGAAGAATAACCACGTCACCCTTAGCAGGAACTTCACGGCGAACGTTTTGCGCAGGTGCACCTGCGATAACCGCACCGATTTCCATACGCTTAGCAACGTATCCTTCGTGATAAATTTCATCAACCATACCCGTTGCAAGACCGATTTGGTTGCCGTAAGAAGAATATCCGTTAGCGGCAGTCGTCACGATTTTTCTTTGGGGAAGTTTACCCTTTATAGTTTCAGAAAGCGGTTTTAACGGATTGCCTGCCCCCGTCACACGCATTGCGCCGTAAACGTAGCTTCTGCCCGACAACGGGTCACGTATAGCACCGCCGATACAAGTTGCCGCACCGCCAAAAGGTTCAATTTCGGTGGGGTGGTTATGCGTTTCGTTTTTAAAGAGCAACAACCAATCTTGTTCTTCACCGCCCACGTTAACCTTAATTTTAACCGTGCAAGCGTTTATTTCTTCTGAATCGTCTATTTTAGGGAGAGCGCCCGTCGCTTTATGGTATCTCGTTGCAATGGTTGCAAGGTCCATAAGGTTTACGGGTTTAGTTCTACCAAGTTCTTTTCTGGTGTTAAGATAATCTTCGTAAATTTCTTGCGCAAGTTTATCTTCAAATTCAGCCTTTTCAATAGTGGTCAAAAAGGTTGTGTGACGACAATGGTCAGACCAATAAGTGTCAATCATTTTGATTTCAGTTATAGTTGGGTCTCTATCTTCGCTAATAAAATAAGCTTGCAAGAACTTTAAGTCGTCAATATCCATTGCAAGTCCTTTTTCTTTTAGAAATGCACTTAAACCGTCACTATCAAGTTTGTTAAAACCGATAAGAGTTTCAACGCTTTCTGGAACTGAATATTCTAAAGCCAAAGTTTCTTTTTCCGAAAGGTCGGCTTCCCTACACTCTACAGGGTTGATAACGTATTTTTTTATAGCCAAAAGTTGTTCGTCTGAAAGAGTTCCGTAAATAGCGTAAACTTTTGCAGTTTTAACAACGGGGCGCGTTCCTGCTGAAAAGAGTTGAACGCATTGTGCAGCCGAATCTGCGCGTTGGTCAAATTGACCAGGGAGCGGTTCAACTGCAAAAACGTAATCAGCGCAAGGCAAACTCGTAAAAGTGTCGTCAATTTGGGGTTCTGAAAAAACCGAATTGATGCATTTATCAAATAAATCTTTTTCGATATCTTCAACGTCATAACGGTTGATAACCGAAAGTGATTTAACGCCGTTAATCTTTAAAAGGTTTTCAATTTCGCCTTTCAAAGCGTTTGCTTCGTTGGCGAATTCAGGTTTTTTTGCAACGTAAATTCTATAAACCATTATCTTTTTTCTCCGTATGCTTTTAATGCGCGCTTACCTATATCGCTACGGTAAAACGCGTTTGCAAAATGAATTTTAGAAACTTTTTTATAAGCCTTTTTAATTGCGCCTTTAAGGGTAAAGGCAACGGCTGTCACACCCAAAACTCTTCCGCCGTTAGTTAAAAGTTTATCGCCGTCAAGTTTAGCGCCTGCAACGAAAACGTTTTTCCTGCTAGTGTTAAAGGTTATTTCATACCCCTTTTCATATTTTTCGGGATAGCCTTTGCTTGCCATAATAACGCAACAAGCCGATTTTTTCTTAAACTCAACTTTAATTTCGCTAAGTCTTTCTTCTGCAACCGCTTGCATAATTTCAAAAAGGTCGGTTTTAAGAAGTGGCAACACCACTTGCGTTTCTGGGTCACCAAAACGGCAGTTATATTCAATAACCTTAGGACCTTTTGGCGTTAACATAAGTCCAAAATACAAGCATCCCTTAAACGTTCTATTTTCACTGTTCATAGCGTTCATAGTGGGAATAAATATCTTTTCCATGCACTCTTTCGCTATATCTTCGGTATAATATGGGTTTGGCGCAACCGTTCCCATCCCCCCCGTGTTAAGTCCCTTATCGTCGTCAAGCGCACGCTTATGGTCCATTGAAGACACCATAGGAACTAACGTTTTACCGTCAGTAAACGAAAGAACTGAAACCTCTGGCCCAGTCAAAAATTCTTCAATAACGATATTAGAACCCGATTGACCGAACATTTTATCTTCCATCATACCTTTAACGGCTTTTTTCGCGTCGTCTAAATTTTCAGCAATAATAACGCCTTTTCCAAGCGCAAGGCCATCTGCCTTAATAACGATAGGCATATCACAAGTATCTAAGTAAGAAAGTGCCTTTTCCATATCCGAAAAAGTTTCATACTTTGCGGTGGGTATGCCGTATTTTTTCATTAAATTTTTAGAAAAAATCTTACTACCTTCAATTATTGCCGCTTGCTTGGTTGGTCCAAAACAAGGGATACCTTTATCGTTTAAGACGTTAACTGCACCGAGCACCAACGGGTCATCAGGTGCAACAACTGCAAAATCTATTTTATTTTCAACTGCCCAATCAGCGATTTTATCAACGTCTTTAACGTTCATATCAACCGTAATGGCGTCGGCAGAAATACCGCCGTTGCCAGCGATTGCAAACAATTGAGTGATTTTTTTACTTTTTTTCAAACTTTGAATAATAGCGTGTTCTCTTCCGCCATTACCAACGACTAAAACTTTCATTTATAATCTCCAAAAAATTAGTGGTGGAACAAACGCATGCCAGTAAACGACATAACGATATCGTTATCGTCACAAGCCTTAATAACCAAATCGTCACGAACCGAACCACCTGGTTCTGCTATATAACTAACACCGCTCTTAACCGCTCTTTCAATGTTATCGCTGAACGGGAAGAAAGCGTCAGAACCAAGAGCAACTCCTTTAATTTTAGATAAGATTGCCTTTTTATCTTCTCTGGTAAAGAGCGCAGGCTTTTGTGTAAAATATTTTTGCCAAACGCCGTCAACGAGTAAATCTTCGCATTCGTCGGAAATATAGATATCTATAACGTTGTTTCTATCCGGTCTACCAAGCGTGGGAAGGAAAGGAAGATTAAGCACTTTATCGCTTTGGCGTAAGAACCAGTTATCCGCTTTGCTACCAGCAAGGCGAGTACAATGAATTCTTGATTGTTGACCTGCACCTACACCGATTGCTTGACCGTTATGAGCAAAACAAACTGAGTTAGATTGAGTATATTTAAGAGTAATAAGCGCAACTATAAGGTCAATAACCGCACTTTCGGGGAATTGGTTTTTAGCAGTGACTATTTGTTTAGTGATGAGTTCACGGTCAATTTTGAAGTTGTTTCTACCTTGTTCAAAAGTAATGCCGAAAACTTGTTTAATTTCTTTTTCTTCAGGAACGTAATCGGGGTCGATTTGAACCACGTTATAAGTTCCGTTTCTCTTCGCTTTTAAGATTTCAAGTGCTTTTTCAGAATAAGAAGGAGCGATAACGCCGTCTGAAACTTCACGTTTAATAATTTTAGCAGTCACTTCGTCACATTCGTCTGAAAGAGCAATCCAGTCACCGAACGAACTCATTCTATCCGTTCCCCTTGCCCTTGCGTAAGCGCACGCGATAGGAGAATCGTCAAGCCCTTCGATATCGTCTACAAAGCAAGCTTTCTTTTCAACGTCTGAAAGTTTGTTGCTAACTGCAGAACCTGCGGGGCTAACGTGCTTAAAAGAAGTTGCACAAGGCTTGCCCGTTGCTTCTTTAAGTTCTTTAACAAGTTGCCAAGAGTTAAAAGCGTCCAAAAAATTGATATAACCAGGTTTACCGTTTAATATGGTCACGGGCAATTCTTTGCCGTTAGACATATAAATTTTTGCAGGTTTTTGATTTGGATTACAACCATATTTAAGTTCAAATTCTCTCATAATTTTCTCCTATTTATTTTTGTTAATAATATATTCTTGTGCCTTGCCGTCTTCTAAAGAAACAACCCTTATAAAGAGTGAAACTTTGTTATCTTGGTTAAGGTTTTCCCAAACTATATCTGCAAGTTCTTTTGCCGTGTTTGGCATTTCAACTCTTTCTGGTTCGCCGTAAAAAGAAGGGATAGGATTACCGTCGCACTCATAAGTGTGGATAAAGTGACCTAAACCGCTTATTGGCGTGTATGAATAAAAATACCTATCACAAACTTGTGGGTTGCCGTCAGAACTTTTCAAAATTGACATTTTATACTTAAAGTCCCCTTCGCCGTAATTAAGAATAGCAGAAATTCTCGGGGTGTAATTTGGGTGGTCGGGTTCAAATTCGCGTGAGTGAAGTGATTTTTCAAACGCATAGCCGTCGTCACCAAACTCTTTTATGTAATTAAACACGGTGTCCGTTTGGTCGCCGTTAGTGACAATATCGCTATTTTCACATTCCAAAAACGGATTGTAAATAATAAGGCTTGGGTCAACTAATTTACTTTCGTCAAAAGCCTTTGTTCTCATACCGCCGTCAAACCTTTCAAATATACGGTTGCGACTGTTCGTGCTTCTGCCCATAATGAAATAAGCAATCATAGCGCTCTTGCCGTCTTGACTTTTGCCAACGATAATTCCCCTGCCGGGATAACTGTTAGTAGCAAGCAAATCTTTAATTTTGTTTAATCCTTTAACACTCATTCTATATTTCTCCTTTAATGACCATTTTACAAACTAATTCAAGTGAAGCGGGCAAAATTTTCCACTCCGCCTCTTGCATAACTCTTTTTTGCAAACTTTCAGGCGTATCTTTATCTTTAATTTTAACAGCCTTTTGCATAATAATTTTTCCGCCGTCTGGCACTTCGTTAACGAAATGCACGGTTGCACCCGTCACCTTAACGCCGTATTCAAGCGCTTTTTCGTGAACTTTAAGCCCATAAAAACCTTCACCGCAAAAACTTGGGATAAGCGAAGGGTGAACGTTTATAATTCTATCCTTATACCTATCTGTGAAATCTTTTGAAAGTATGCACATAAACCCTGCGAGAACTATTACTTGTGCGCCTGCGCTTTCAAGTTCTTCAATAAGACCTTTTTCAAATTCCGCTTGGGTTTTACCTTTTTTGATAACGACCGCGGTGGGAATTTCCGCATCACTAGCGCGTTTTAGCGCGTAAGCACCTTCTTTGTTAGAAATAACCTTTACGATTTTTCCACTTTCTAACTTTCCTTCCGCGCAAAAATCTATGATGGCTTGTAAGTTCGTTCCGCCACCAGAAACTAAAACTGCAACCTTAATTGGATTTTTCATTAGCAATCTCCTTTCCGTCACAATTTTTCTTTTTACCAATCGAAAGTTTTCCTTGAAGAACAGGAAGAAGCATTCCGCCAACCGCGTTGCCCGCGATAACTATTAAAATAAACAAAAATGCATCAAACGAAACTTGTGCGCTAATTCCAAAATAAGCCATATTAGCGATAGAGTGTTCAAAACCACTTAGAATAAATACGGGAACGGCAAATAAAATTCCAACAATCGTTTTATTTTCACGATAAACGCTAACTGCAACGTACATAAGAACACCGCAAAAGATTGCTCTTATAAAAGTTTGCCACCACTCTTGCGTAAGTTTTGATTCATACAAAACTTGTGCGCTTGCTTGAAGATTAGGAAGCGCAAGCCCAACCAAATATCCCAAAGCACAAGTCGCAATAGCGTTTCCTAAAAGCCCTAATAAAAGAGCGGAAACTTCTTCTTTGCCGTGCTTTTCAGGTATATAGCCAACTTTTCCCGTAAAGAGCGAAAGTCCTTTATAGCAAATGGTTAAAAGCGCAACGGCAAATAAAACTGCGCCAACAACTTTACTAGTACAAGCGAGATAAACCGAACAACCGATAGTTATCATTAACCCAGCGGAAACGCCGTCTAAAATCTTTCTTAGCATAATTCAATTTTGTTTTCAGACTTAATGATTTCGCCCATGATATACGCGCTTTCACCGTTAGCACGAAGAATTGAGAGTGCTTTGTCAGCATCTTCTTTTGCAACGACAACGCTCATACCAACACCCATATTGAAGGTATTGAACATATCCCTTTCACAAATACCGCCAGTTTTAGCAAGCATATCGAAAACAGGAAGGATTTTAACTGCAGCTTTCTCGATTTTTGCGCCAAAACCTTCGGGAATACTTCTAGGAATATTTTCATAAAAGCCACCGCCTGTGATGTGAGAAATTGCTTTTACCTTAACCTTTTCAACTAAAGCCATAATGGGTTTAACGTAAATTCTAGTAGGCGTGAGCAACGTTTCGCCCAAACTCTTTCCGCCAAGTGCTTCAATCGGGGTTTTGATATCCGCCTTTTCAACGTCAAACACCTTTCTAACGAGTGAAAATCCGTTGCTGTGGACACCCGTTGAAGGAAGCGCGATAACAACGTCACCTTCTTTCATCTTTTTATTGTCTAAAATTTTCTTTTTATCTACCACGCCAACTGAAAAACCTGCAAGGTCATATTCATCAACGGGATAAAAGCCTGGCATTTCAGCAGTTTCGCCACCGATAAGCGCGCAACCTGCTTGAACGCAACCTTCTGCAACGCCTTCAACGATAGAAGCAACTCTTTCAGGCACGTTCTTGCCAACTGCAATATAGTCAAGGAAGAATAATGGTTTAGCACCGCAACAAATAACGTCGTTAACACACATAGCAACGCAGTCGATACCAACCGTGTTGTGCTTATCCATTAAAAATGCAATTTTAAGTTTTGTTCCAACACCGTCCGTTCCACTAACTAAAACAGGATTTTTAACTTTTCCAAGTTCAAAAAGTCCGCCAAAACCACCGATATCAGAACAAACGCCCTTAGTCATCGTTCTTTTAATGTGGCTTTTCATAAGCTCAACTGCCTTGTATCCAGCGGTAATATCTACGCCCGCTTGCTTATAACTTTCACTATAACTTTTTTCCATTTTGCTTTCTCCGTTTTTATAATCAATTTCTTTTCGTATATTCTTCAATATTTATCTTGTTTTCATATTTACTGCCCGTGCTCTTTGGGGTTTCAGTGGGATAATTCCCGTCAAAGCACGCATAACAGAACCCGTTTTTGCCATCCATTAGCGCAATCTTTTTCATATCTTCGAGGTCTAAATAATTAAGACTGTCAACCCCAACCATTTGCCTAATCTCTTCAATCGTGTGTTGATTTGCTATTAGCATTTCTTTATTGGGGACGTCCGTTCCGTAATAACAAGGGAACAAGAAGGGTGGTGAAGAAACCATAAAATGCACTTCGGTTGCACCTGCTTCACGCAAAAGTTTAACAACCCTTCCACTCGTCGTTCCGCGCACTATAGAATCGTCAACCATTACGACGCGTTTTCCTTTAACCACCGAAGAAATAGGGTTAAGTTTTTTTCTCACTTGGTCTTCCCTATCTTTTTGGTCGGGGAATATAAACGTTCTACCAACGTATTTATTTTTCAAAAATCCAAGTTCATAAGGTATACCCGATTGCTTTGCATAACCGATAGCCGCATCGTTTCCAGAGTCAGGAACACTTATAACGACGTCCGCTTCAACAGGATATTTTTTTGCAAGATATCTACCCATTTCAACCCTTGCTTCGTGAACCGAATAACCATCAACTATTGAATCTGGACGCGCGTTGTATACGAACTCGAAAATACAAGAAGACATTTTTGCCTTATTACAATGGTCTTCAATAGAGCGAACACCCATACTGTCAAACACGATAACTTCACCTGGTTTAACGTCTCTAACAAGTTCCGCACCAACAGCGTCTAGCGCGCAACTTTCAGATGCAACCACGTAAGAGCCGTCTTCGGTGACACCATAGCACAACGGCCTAAACCCGTTGGGGTCACGCGCGGCAATAAGTTTGGTGGGTGACATCAAAACTATGCAATAAGCACCTTTAAGTTTATTCATAGCATCAGCAACGGCACGCTCAATCGACGGTGCATTAAGCCTTGCTTTAATAATTTCGTAAGCGATAACTTCAGTGTCTGCCGTTGAGTGGAAAATAGAGCCTTGAAGTTCAAGTTCAGTTCTAAGTTCGTTTTTGTTTACTAAACTTCCGTTAAACCCTAACGCTAACGTTCCTTTAACGTGATTGACCACTAACGGTTGAGCGTTTGCGTGAGTGACCGAACCTTTAACACCCGCACGAACGTGCCCTACCGCAATTTTACCCGTACCGAAAGAAGCGAGCACTTCTTTGGTGAAAACGTCGCCAACTAAGCCTAAATCTTTTTTGCCCGTAAACACCCCACCGTCGTTAACAACGATACCGCAACTGTCTTGCCCGCGGTGTTGAAGTGCGTAAAGCGCATAGTAGGTCATACTTGCAAGATTTCTCTCATATGACGAATAGATGCCGAAAACACCACATTCTTCTCGTATTTTTTCCATATTTAAGCCTCCGTTAAATGCACATAAAATATAGAAAAGTGAAAGTAATTCGCCTTCACTTTTCATAAAGCACTTTGCTTTAATTATCAATCTTACTTATAACGCTGATTGATTTCTTTATCTTTTTCTAAAATACTCGTTTTCTTTTGGTCGCGCGCAGACTGAAGTTTTTCTGCAAGAGATTTATCTTCAACTGCAAGAATTTGAATTGCCAAAAGCCCTGCGTTTTCCGCCCCGTCAATCGCAACGGTTGCAACCGGAATGCCTGCTGGCATTTGAACGGTTGATAAAAGCGCGTCAATCCCTTCAAGCGCAGACGCTTTAATTGGAATTCCAATAACAGGCAAAGTAGTGTTTGCTGCAATTGCACCTGCCAAGTGAGCAGCTTTCCCCGCCGCCGCTATAATAACGCCTATCCCGTTATCACGTGCGCTCGCCGTAAACTCTTTTGCTTCAGCAGGCGTGCGATGCGCTGAGAAAATGTGAACTTCCGTTTCAACGCCGTAAGATTGCACCGTTGTTATGGCTTTCTCAACAACTTTAAGGTCACTATCACTACCCATAATTACCGCAACTTTTTTCATTTCAATCTCCTTTAACACAAATAGAATATAAAAGGGCAGTTTGAAAAAACAAACTGCCCAGACGGTCGACAAAACTTATCGATTTTTTGCTTCCCACAGGTTAACCCTGCTTGTCCGTCAGTTGCAAAAAACGTTTAAATTCAGATAACGTAATCAGTATAACATTTCGTGACGGAAATTGTCAAATATTTTTAACCTGCAATCGCAAACAAAAAATCTCTTTTAATAAAATTTTTTAACCTTTTTTCCAAGTGCGCGGGATAAACAATATGAGCATAGGGAAAATCTCAAGTCTACCTATCAACATAACGAAAGATAGAAGTATTTTCGACGGTGCCGAATAAAACGCATAACTGAACATCGGCCCAACTTTATCAAACCCAGGGCCAACGTTGCCTATACATGCAAGCGTTGCCGAAAAGTTAGAAAACAAGTTGCTTTTAGGGTCCAAAGAAAGAATTAGCGTTGAAAGTACCACTATTATCGCCCAAAGGATAAAGTACGTTCTAACGTTTCTTTCAGTGTTTTTATCCAAAACTTCCCCTTCAAACTTAGTGGTCACGACTGCGCGCGGGTGTATAAGCCTTTTAAAGTCAGACGTGCTTGACTTGCAGAGAATTACTAAACGCGCAACCTTTATTCCACCACCAGTAGAGCCACCGCATGACCCCACGATAGTTAAAATCATAAGCACGGCTCTTGAGAATTCAGGCCATGCGTCAAAGTTAGCAGAAGTAAGCCCCGTGGTTGAACCTATCGATGCAACTTGGAAAAAAGAATGCTTTAAGGCTTCACCAAACGTCGAATAAATTTCAGACGCGCTAACTAACAAGTTAATTGTTATCGTCACGGTTGCAACTAAAATGATTACAATAAACGCGCGCACTTCTTCAATAGCGAAAGCCTTTGCAACACTGCCGATTAAAATTAAATAAAAAGCGTTAAAGTTTATCGAAAAAATAAACATAAATATTGCAAGCACGATTTGAACGTATGAAGAATAACTCATAGCGCTGTCACTTCTTATTCCAAAACCGCCGGTTCCCGCCGTAGAAAAAGACATTAAAAAACTGTCTAATAACGGCATTTTACCGCACAATAAAAACACAACTTGGACGAGCGTTAAGGTGATGTAAATCCCGTAAAGTATCCTAGCGGTAAAGCGCAACTTACTTGCCAACTTTCCAACTGACGGACCAGGTGATTCAGTGCGAAAAACGTGCATTACTCCCGCGTTATTCGCAGGCATTATGGCAAGCACGAAAACGAGTATACCCATACCGCCTATCCAATGTGTGAAAAGTCTCCAAAACATCAATGCTTTGGGCATGCTTTCAATTTGTTGAGAAGTCAAAATAGACGCGCCAGTAGTAGTAAAACCTGAAACGGTTTCAAAAACAGCGTCTATGTAATTTGGAATTACACCGCCTATAACGAAAGGAACTGCCCCAACTAAGGATAAAAAAATCCAAGAAAGTGCTACTATAACGAAACCTTCTTTTGCGTATAAAGACGTATCTTTAGCTTTTAAAAAAGTTAAAGGCGCGCCAATCGCAATTAAACACAAAATAGGCACTAAAAACGAAATAAAATTATTTTCTTGATAAATAACTCCCACGAGCATTGGAAACATCATAAGCACCGCTTCTATCAAAAGCGTTTTTCCAAGCAATGAAAGCACGACCTTATAATTCATATCTACCTTAAAATTTGTGATAGTTCGGTTATGTTTCTAATAGCCGTCACAACAATTACCTTATCACCTTTTCGTAATTTTGTTTCGCCAGAAGGCAAAACGAATTGATTATCTCTAACTATTCCGCCAAGCAAAATCCCGTTCTTAACGCCCAAATCTTTAATAGCAACGTCAATCTTAGGGAAATCGTTTCCAACGGTAAATTCTAACGCTTCCGCCTTGTCGCTAAGTTTATATAGCGTGTTAATTCCGTTTCCAGTAAACGCTTGATGCGCGCGAACGAAACGCACTATTTCATTTGCGATAACTTTTCTTGGCGAAACGACCGTGTCAAGTCCCAATTGTTTAACCATATTGTGAACGGATGGACGGTCAACTTTAGTTATAACTTTACTTACGCCTTGCTCTTTTGCGTATAAAGATATAATAACGTTCTCTTCGTCTATTCCAGTAAGGGCAACGCACGCATCACTATCTTTTAATTTTTCTTCTTCAAGCACTTCTTGTTCCGTTCCGTCACACAATAAAATAGTTGCAGACGGCAAACTTCCGCTAAGTTCGTTAGCGCGCGCTTCGTCTTTTTCTATAATCTTAACGCTTACGCCGGAAGAAATGAGTTGCTTTGCCAAATAATAAGCAATTTTTCCGCCACCAATAATAAACACTGATTTTGAACGGCGCTTAAAAATTTGCAACTTTTTTGTAAAGTTTGCAAGCGAATTTTCTGATGCAATAAGGTAAACGATATCCCCTGCTTTTATAACGAAATCACCGCGCGGAATAAAAACTTCGTTTTCACGCGCTATCATAGCGAAAAGAAAATCGTTTCCATATTCAGCAGAAATATCTTTTATCTGCTTATCTATCATCGGGTTGCCGTTTAGCACGGTAAATTCAACCATGTTTGCACCACCGTCTGCAAAACTTTCAACGCTATTTGCTGATGGAAATTTAAGCACTTGGCAAATTTCTTTTGCCGTTTCAAGTTCAGGGTTAAAAGAATAGTCCAACCCTAAATCGTCACGCATGTTTTCCATTTCTTTAAAATACTCTGGGTCTCGAACGCGTGCTATAGTGCTTTTTGCACCGAGTTTTCTTGCTAAAACGCAACACAAGATATTCTTTTCGTCTTGAGCGGTACAAGCAATAACGAAATCGGCTTTGTCAACGCCTGCGTCTAATAAAACGCTTCGCTCAATTCCTCCGCCAGTCACACCGTTAACGTCATAACGGTTAACCACTTCTTGCACCCTTTCGGAACTGATATCCACAACGACTATATCGTGATTTTCGTTTATAAGATTGGCAACTAAGGTTTCCCCAACTTTGCCCACGCCTATTATAACTAAATTCATATTCTTTCCTTTTTGTCGTCCAAGTTTTAAGCACTTAAGTGTTTAAACTTGTTATATTATACCAAAAAAAAATTTTTTTTACAACTATTTTATAACAGCGTATAAATTCGCTTGTTTTACACTTACAATTTTGTCTTACCAATTTTATAGTTTTCTTCTTTTCATATTTCCTTCTACCTTGTTTTTTAACCTTTTAGTTTTTTATCCCTTTATAATACTTGAATAAACTGAGTTTTTGTTGTATAATATCACTGTTATGGAAAAAACTCATGATAAATCAATAATTAAAAACGGCGCTCTATTAAACGCCTTGACAAATTTCTTTTACAGCAAGTATTACCCCGTTTACGTTGCCCTTTTTTCCGTTCTTTTCTACACGGCAAAAACGCCCGTAATCAGTTTGGTTTTTTACATACTTCTCGCATGTTTAGCTCTTTTATTTTTTAGAGACTTAACGCCGTTTATGCCTTTACCGGTAATGCTTATGATGTCTTTTTCAGACTTATCATTTTTCGGCAATCCATTTTGCTTATGTTTGATAGGTCTTTGCGCGATTTGTCTTATCGCACACTTTATTCTATACCCCATCAAAAAGTTTAAATTTGGAAAACTTTTTCTTCCAATTTGTTTAGTAAGCGTTGCACTTTTTGCAGGTGGTCTTTTTTCGCCTTACCTTAGCGGTTATGCGCGTGGGCTTGCTTCTTCTTTAACTGTTGGCCCAATGATTTTATTAGAATACCTTTTATTCACAAATTACTTTTGTCCACCTGATAATTTTGACTATAAAGAACACTTTATATTTATAATTGCCGTCGCTGGTTGTTTAATTTCAGCCGATATGCTCGTTCACGAATACTTAGTTTCTTTTAACAAAAAAATAATGTACCAGATGGGTTTTGGCAACACCAACATAATGGGCGCGGCGTTACTCGTCACAATCCCTGCTTGTTGGTATTTCGTCTGTGTAAAACGCAAAATGCTTGTGCCTTTTATCGCTCTTATATTTAACTATTTGGCCGTTTATCTAACTAATAGCGACGGTGCTCTAGGCGTTGCCGGTGCGTGCATACCCGTTTTAGCTACAATCGGTTATATTAAAGCAGACGAATATCACAAGAAAACGTTTATTAAATGGGGACTTATTCTTTGTGGCGTTGCCGTTCTCGGATTACTTATAATTTCTTTTAAGGTTGACCTTTACGAATTTGTTTTAGCGTTTTTAAACAAAGTATCGACGGACAACGGTCGTACACCTTTATACATACTTGCTATTGAAATGTTTTCTAAATATCCTATTTTTGGAATTGGTCTTGGTTATTTCGATCCATCATTAAATAATACAGGTAATCTTAATAACGTTGTTGCTCTTATTTTTAGTTTTCACTCAACCTTTTTCCACATAATAGCAACGATGGGAATTTTAGGGATTATAACTTACGCAATTTATTACGTTGCTCGCTATAAAATAATTCTTAAAAAAGACGGAATATTTAACGTGACCACTTATCTATCTTTTTCAATGCTTCAAGTTTACGGAATGATAGATACGTGTGAATTCCACGCTTTGCCAATTTTAATTTTCTTAACTTTATTTTTCGTTATAACCGAACGTAGCAACAATGAAAAAGGCAACGACCAAGCGTTGCCTTTAACGAGAAAAGATATAAAATTTTCAAAACTAATTTAATTGCGCCTATCAATGACGTAAGTAGGAACAAGTTGGTGAACCAAATCTTTCATTCCGTCCGATTCACTGCTTGCAAAATTCAATAATTCTTCAAGTTTTTCAAACAACTTGCTATCAATTTCCAAAGGTTTACCTATGGAAATTTTTTCATTTTCAGTCTTTTTTAAGCCTTCTTCAGCCATAAGCCTTTCTTCGTAAAGTTTTTCACCAGGACGAAGCCCCGTGACTTTAACGTCTATATCCTTAAATGGCTCATACCCCGAAAGTTTAATCATGTTGATAGCAAGGTCGTAAATTCTAACTTGTTCACCCATATCAAGAACGAAAATTTCACCGCCGTTAGCATATGCGCCTGCTTGTAAAACCAAACTAACCGCCTCAGGAATAGTCATAAAATAGCGAACTATATCTTTGTGTGTGACGGTGAGTGGTCCACCTTCTTTGATTTGACGCTTAAATAGTGGAATAACCGAACCATTAGAGCCTAAAACGTTTCCAAAACGAACGGCAACGTAATCAGTTTTATATTTTTTGTCCATAGACTGAACTATCATTTCACAAATGCGCTTGGTTGCCCCCATTATATTAGTTGGGTTAACCGCTTTATCGGTGGATATAAGAATAAATCTTTCAGCGCCGTATTCTCCTGCGTATTTTGCAACGTTTAGCGTTCCACCGACGTTGTTTTTAACTGCTTCGTTGGGGCTTGTTTCCATAAGTGGAACGTGTTTATGCGCAGCCGCGTGGAAAACGATTTGCGGTTTATACTTTTTAAACACGTCGTCCATCTTATTTTTATCACGAACGCTTGCGATAAGAACGGTCAAATTAAGATTAGGTAATTTTCTAATAAGTTCTTGCTCTATATCGTAAGCATTATTTTCATAAATATCTAAAATTATAAGTTTTGCAGGGTTATGCATTGCAATTTGACGGCAAAGCTCACTACCGATAGAGCCACCGCCACCCGTGACCATAACAACCTTGCCTTCGATATAACCCATAATCTCACTGAGATTTACCTTAACTTGTTCTCTGCCGAGCAAGTCGGTTATGCTAACGGGTTTAATGTCTGAAACTGAAACTTGACCCGTCGTTAACTGGTAAATACCGGGGATAATTTTTACTTTACAATTAGTCTTTTGACACTCGTTTGCAATTCTGCTAATCTCTTTTTTGTTTACGCTTGGCATAGCGATAATGATTTCTGAGACGCCGTATTTTTCCGCATACTCTCTAACTTCACTCGTCTTGCCACATACTTTAACGCCGTTTATATAACGATTAATTTTATTAGGGTCATCGTCTAAAACGCAAACGGGGCGCATGTTATACTTTTCAGAAGTTTTCATTTCGCGAATAAGCATATCGCCTGCACTTCCCGCGCCTATAATCATAACGCGTTTTTCTTCTTTATTCATCTTGTGCCACTTGCCTGCGTTTTTAAACGTTTCGATTATCTTAAACCAAAAACGGCTTATGACGGTAGTGAATAAAACAGCAACTGAAAGGATAATAGCCCACTCTTTAACGAGCACAACGCTTATCCAACTCACAAGCATATTATACACAGCCATAACGACTGAGGCGCAAACTATCCTAATCATATCAGATAGCCCTGCGTACCTAACTAAAATGGAATAAATTTTAAGTCCAAAATTAAGCGAAATTAAAAGAATAACGCCTATAACCATATAAGGCCAAGTTTGAACTAAACTTTCGCTAACGCTTCTTCTAAGCAACACTATTGAAAGCAAGTATGCCAAAATATAGCAAGCGCAATCGAAAAATAAAAGAATGAACGTTTTAATCTTTCTGCTCATTTGTTTCCCCCAAAGCATTTGTGATAATTTCCGTAATCTTATCTATTGTTAAGCCGTTTTTTTGCATTTGTTCTTCAACACTTCCGTGTGCAACGAAACGGTCTTTAACACCTAAATTTATAACCTTTACAGGTATTTGTTTATTAGCATAATAACCACAAACAGTTGAGCCAAAACCACCGATAACGCTATTTTCTTCTAACGTTATAATTAAAGTGTTTTTAATTTGCTCTAACGTTTTTTCGCAAAGCGGTTTAACCGTTCTTGCATTCACAACAAAAATTCCGTGAATTTTATCCGCAACGTCAAGCGCAAGTTGTAGCATACGCGGACCAACTGCAAGCAAGGTGACTTTATCGCCATTTTTAATTATTTCCCAAGGATTATCTTTAACACTTAAAACTTCACGCTCACACATAGCGTTTTTAGGATATCGGATTGCGCAAGGACAACCAAGTTCTAACGCGTAATCAATCATTAACTCTAATTCTTTAAGCGTGGTTGGTGCAAAAATTTTAATATTTGGCACGTGCGTTAGATAACTTAAGTCAAACACCCCTTGATGTGTTTTTCCGTCACCGCCGACAAACCCCGCCCTATCCATACAGAAAATCACGGGTAAATTTTGCATGCACACGTCGTGAACAATTTGGTCGTAAGCGCGTTGTAAAAAAGTTGAATAAACGCAAACGATAGGTTTAAGCCCCCCTGCCGCCATACCTGCGGAATAGGTGACTGCAAATTCTTCAGCAATACCTACGTCGTAAAAATTTTGAAAGTTTTGCTTTTCAACCGCGCAAAGACCAGTTCCGTCTTTCATCCCAGCGGTCACGGCAACGACTGTTTTATCATTTTCGATAACTTTATTGAGTTTTTCGCCAAGCGTATTTGCAAAACTTCCCGTTTCACACGTTAAGTTTGCGCCAACGCCGTGATAAACGTCTGCATGCTCTTCTGCCTTATCGAAACCTTTACCTTTGGTTGTTTTAACGTGCAAAAAAACTGCTTTATGTTGAGCGGTATACTTTACGCTTTTTAAGATTTTTATAAGTTCACCAACGTCGTTCCCGTTAGCAACGCCAACGTACTTAAAGCCGTGTTTTTCAAAATAATCGCTCTTATTGAAAAGACGCTTAAAAAAATCTCTAACTGAAATTAGCCAACGCGTGATAAAAGACGACCCAAAGATTTTGACAAACCGTCTTTTGCTTGCCACGTATCCTTTGCCCGCCGTCTTTTTGGAAATAAAACGGTAAAACCCGTTTTTGTTTTTAGATATTGACATTCCGTTATCGTTAAGGATAACGATATATTTGTTGGGTTTTGAATTGCTTGCTGAAAGGGCTTCAAGATTAAGCCCGTTAGCAATCGCGCCGTCCCCAACGACGTTTATAACAAAATAGTCTTCGCCCTTATTGTCGCGCGCCGAACAAAAACCAAGCCCTGCTGAAATTGCAGTGCCTGCATGCCCTGCACCAAACGCATCAAACTCGCTTTCATTTCTATCGGGAAAACCCGAAATTCCGTCCCCCGTTCTAATCGTGTCAAAACTATCTTTTCTGCCTGAAAGCAACTTATGGGCATAGCATTGATGCCCTACGTCAAAAATCAATTTATCTTTTGGAAAATCAAAAGTATAATAAAGTGCCAAAGTAGTTTCAACAATGCCTAAATTAGAGGCTAAGTGACCACCGTTTTTACTAGTCGTTTGTATAATTTGAGTGCGGAGAGTTTGCGCCAATTCTTCAAGTTCTTTTTTATTAAGTTTTTTAATATCAAACGGCACGTCGATTTTATCTAAAATATTCATTCCCACTCCACGTCATATAACTATACCAAACATTAGTATAATACAAATAAACAAAAAAGTCAATATATGTGCGCAATTTTAACACCTTTTTAACTCTTTTTTGCTTGATTTTGTTGTTTTTTACGCACACCGTATGGGGTGCAAGAGCTATTCGACATAATTCTGCTTGACTAAACTTAGTATCGGGTGTAAAATGTATAAAAAAGTTTAGGCGGTTAAAATATGCTTACAGGTAAAGTGTTAAACGAATATGCAAAGCTAGTGCTTAAAATAGGCGTGAATTTACAAAAAGGACAAGGACTTGAAATAATTTGCCCCGTAGAAAAGCGCACGGTTGCGCACGTTTTGACAAAGACGGCATATCAACTAGGCGCGAAAATAGTTAACGTGCGTTGGACAGACCAAACGGTTGACAAAATGACGTTTACTTATGCTGACGAAAAAACTTTAACAGAAGTTCCCAAATGGTTAGTTGATAGTAAAAACTATTTAGTTGAAAATAATTTTTGTTATATCGCCGTGTCTAGCGAAGACCCTTCTGCCTTTAAAAAAATACCCGCTCAAAAAATAGCAGTTTATTCAAAAGCGCGCTCAAAAGCGCTTAAAAAGTTTTCAGACACGGTTATGGCAAACGGCATAAGGTGGTGCGTTATATCCGTTCCCACGCTTGCTTGGGCAAAGCAAGTTTTTCCAAATGAGAAAAATCCTGAAAAAACGTTATCTCTCGCCATAGCAAAAACTATGCGCCTTGATACTGAAAACCCAACAGAAGAGTGGACCAAACACGTTGAAACGTTAGATAAAAGAGCGGAATTTTTAAACCAAACTCAGTTTGAATATTTAATTTTTGAAAATTCTATAGGCACGGATTTAAAAGTTGGGCTTGCCGACGACCACGTTTGGCTTTCTGCCAAAGAAATTGCAAAAGACGGCTTGCCTTTCGTTGCCAACATGCCCACCGAAGAAGTTTTCACCGCCCCACATAGACTTAAAGTTGACGGGGTTTTAAAATCGGCAATGCCCCTTTGTGAAAACGGGCAAATAATAGACGACTTTTCTATAACTTTCAAAGATGGAAAAATTACGGATTTTTGTGCGAAAAAGGGTTATGAAACGTTAAAGCAACTTATAAACACGGATAGTGGAACGGCTCGTCTTGGAGAAGTTGCGCTTATAGGCAAAAATTCGCCTATTGCTAAAAGCGGAATATTGTTTTATAACACGTTGTTTGATGAAAATGCAAGTTGCCATTTAGCAATTGGCAAAGCCTACCCAACCACCATTAAAAACGGAAACAACCTTTCTGTTAAAGAACTTTTAGAAAAGGGTGCAAACGATTCGGTTGAACACGTTGACTTTATGATAGGAACAAAAGACCTTAGCGTTCGCGGAATTAAAAAAGACGGAACGGAAATCGTTTTATTTAAAGACGGAGAGTGGAATATTTAACAAAGGAATAATATGTATAATTTTTTTATTACACCAGAAAATATTTTAGATAATAAAGCGACTATAAGCGGAAAAGACTATAACCATATCTTAAACGTTTTGCGCCTTAAAGTTGGCGACCAGATTTTAATTAGTGCAAACGATAAAAGTCATCTTTGCAAAATTGATAGTTTTGACGAACAGAATGTCTTTTGTGAAATCATTGAAAAAGATTATCAAGACACCAACTTGCCCATAGAAATTTATCTATTTCAAGGTCTTCCTAAAAGCGATAAGATGGAACTTATAATTCAAAAAGCGGTTGAACTTGGCGCGCATGCAGTTATTCCAGTTCAAACAGAGCGAAGCGTTGTAAAAATAGAGCCTAAAAAAATTAAAGCAAAAACTGAAAGGTGGCAAGCGATTGCAGAAAGCGCGGGCAAACAAAGTAAGCGCACTTCTATCCCCAAGATATACGACACTTTGTCCTTTACCGACGCGCTTGACAAAGCAAAAACCTTAGACCTTTTTATATTGCCCTATGAAAACGCTCACGGTATGCAAGACACCAAAGACGCACTTAGCAAAATTAAAAGTGGAATGAAGGTTGGCGTTATGATTGGAAGTGAAGGTGGGTTTAGCCAAAAAGAAATAGACCTTGCTTTAACAATCGGTGCAAAAACAATCTCACTTGGGAAAAGAATATTGCGAACGGAAACGGCCTCAATAACCGCTCTATCAATGTTAATGCTATATGCCGAAACGTTTTTATAAAAAAATATAATGCCTTGACAACTTGTCAAGGCGTTTTTTATTCGTTATATCTATCAATTCTTTTTCACGTTTACCGCGATTATGCCTGATACTCCGCCAACGATTAAGCCGAAAAGTAAATCTATGAAAAACTCTTTCCCAAAATGCACGCTTGCACTAATAAAGGCAAATAAAACGTAAGTAATAACTGTTGCAAGCACACCGATTATTATTCCTTTAACAAGCCCTAACTTACCGCGAATGCTCGTCGCCACACCCAAAAACACCGAAAGAACTTTTATAAATTGATTTACGCTTTTTATCACGCCCGTATTAAGCATTGCGCTTTTAACCACAAACGCAAAAATCAATACCCCAACTAGCGTTATTATAACTGACGTTGCAACCCCTTTTACAACCGAAAGAGTTGCGCTATCTTGCTTTTCCATAACAAAAACCCCCTGCACTACTTTTTAAAATAGTATGCAAGGGGTTGATTTTCTATAACTTAAAACTTATGCGTTTTCTTCAGTTGTTTTCTTTTTTCTCGTTTTCTTTGCGGGTGCAGGTGCGCTTTCTTTGCTTTCTTCAACCTTTTCTACTACGGGTTCAGCCTTAACTTCTTCCTTAACTTCTTCTTTCACAGGTGCGGGAACGGCGTTGCCTTGTGCAGGAGCGGTTTGGTAAATTGCGCCTTTATCAAACTTAATATAAGATTTGTTTTCTTCAAGACCGGTTTCTAAAACGAAGGTGTTTTCAGCGTCGTTAATTTGAGCGACGAAACCACAAATACCGCCGATAGTTTTAACTCTATCACCGATTTTTAAAGCGTTAACCATATCTTGCGCTTCTTTTTGTTTTTTCTTATTCGTGCGTGATTGCCATATAAATAAACCTATAATAGCGATAAGCAAAACGCCCATAATAATGTAAGTGCCTAAAGGACTGCTCTTAGGCGTTTCCGAAGTGTTTTCAAGTAAGTTCCAAATAAACATATTTAATTTCTCCTTATATTCAGATATTTAACTTTCTCAGTATATTTTATAACTTTTAGCAAATAAAATCAAGCGAATTAGCCGAATATTCCATTTTGATATTTTAAACGGCTAAAATTTTGGGTAGGTATCCCCGGTTTTTCTATAAAACTCTTCAGCAAACTCTGCAAAAGAATCTTGCAAAATGGCTTCACGCGCTTTTTTCATAAGGTTGTTTAAGTAAGTTATGTTATGCAAACTTATCATCATACCGCCCATCATTTCGCCAACGTTTATCATATGGCGCAAATATGCCTTGGTGTAATTTTTACAAGCATAACAATCACATTCGTCGTCAAGCGGTGTAAAATCATCTCTATACGCGCCGTTTCTAACGACTACTTTTCCTTTTGAAGTTAACGCAGTTCCGTTTCTGCCAACCCTTGTTGCAAGCACGCAGTCAAACATATCAATGCCCCTGCGCACGCCTTCAATAAGGCAATCAGGACTGCCCACACCCATAAGATAACGCGGGATATTAGTGGGATAATTATCAAGCATAGAATCCATAATATCATACATAACGTTTTTGGGTTCGCCAACTGATAATCCGCCTATGCCTATTCCGTATTTTGCATAAGGTATAGTTTCTTTTAAACTAATTGCCCTTAAGTCTTTAAACATATTGCCTTGAACGATTGGGAACAACGCTTGATTATCGTTTTTATGATGAACGTAGCAACGGTCCAACCATTTAAGCGTTCTTTCCATAGCGATTTTAGATTCGGCGTAATCCGCGCCGTATGGCGAGCATTGGTCGAACGCCATAATTATATCCGCACCCAAATTATTTTCAATATCAATCGCTTTTTCGGGCGTAATAAAATGCAAACTGCCGTCTACGTGAGAATTAAAATAAACGCCGTCGTCTTTAATCTTATTAAGCTTAGCAAGTGAAAAAACTTGAAATCCACCGCTATCGGTTAAAATAGGCCTATCCCAAGCCATAAACTTATGCAATCCACCGGCATCACGCACTAGTTCATCCCCTGGGCGCATATAGAGATGATAGGTGTTTGCAAGAATAATTTGTGAATTTGCTTCTTTTAAATCTCTTGGCATAACGCCTTTAACGGTTGCTTGCGTTCCAACAGGCATATACGTGGGCGTTAAAATATCACCGTGCGGTGTGTGAAGTATTCCTGCACGCGCCCCCGTTTTACTATCTTGTTTAATTGTTTCGTAATAAAATTTTTCCATATCGTTATTTGTTTTTTAGAAGTTGTTGCGTACAGTTTGAAACTGTACGCAACTATTTTTAAGTGTTTTTTGTCTTTAAGGTCAAAACATTAAGTATAAAGGAAGCATAACGAAGTTTATAAAATCATACACGCATCGCCGAAAGAAAAGAAACGATATTTCTCTTGCACGGCAAGGTTATAAAGTTCTAATATTTTCTCTCTTGTGGATAAAGATGAAACTAACATTAAAAGAGTTGATTTAGGCAAGTGAAAATTGGTTATTAAAGCGTCAACACACTTAAACTTATACGGTGGATAAATAAAAATTTCCGTGTTTCCCTTGGTTGCAGTTAAAAAACCGTCTTGGTCGGCAACGCTTTCTAAGGTGCGTACACTCGTCGTACCGACGGCAATAATGCGCCTACCTTCTTTTTTAGCCTTATTTATAACGTCGCAAGCGTGTTGGTCAACTTCATAATATTCAGAGTGCATATGGTGTTCTAAAATATCTTCGCTTTTGACGGGGCGGAAAGTTCCAAGCCCAACGTGCAACAAAACGTCAACTATTTCAACACCCATAGCCTTAATTTCTTCAATCAAATTATCGGTAAAATGCAAGCCTGCCGTTGGCGCGGCGGCTGAGCCGTCAACTTTTGCGTATACCGTTTGATAGCGCTCTTTATCGTTGAGTTTTTCGGTTATGTAAGGTGGCAACGGCATTTCCCCTATGCGAGAAATAACGTCTTCAAAAACGCCGTCGTAAAAAAACTTAACGCGCCTGCTCCCTGATTGTTCAATAGTTTCAATAACTTCAAGCGAAAGTTCTTGGTTGAAAACTAACTTTGCGCCAGGCTTTGCCTTTTTTCCAGGCTTAACTAAAACTTCCCACTCGTTGAGATTAAAACGCTTTAATAAAAGAACTTCAACCTTTCCACCGTTAGGCGTATAGCCAAACATTCTTGCAGGTAAAACGCGCGTGTTGTTTCTAACCAAAACGTCACCCTTTTTCAAAAACTGCTTTATATCGTAAAAATGCTTATGGTAAACTTTATCTAATTGTCTATCATATACGAGCAAACGTGAACTATCTCTTGGTGTCACGGGGGTTTGCGCTATAAGTTCTGGTGGTAATTGGTAATCAAAATCACTTGTTTTCATCTTGTCTTTCAAATATTGAATATTGTTCCATTTTACTTTCAGGCATTTTTAAGCCTATATGTTCATATCCACGGCGCAAAAGAACTCTGCCACGCGGAGTGCGTGCAATAAACCCAAGTTGCAATAAATACGGCTCGTAAACGTCTTCAATAGTGTTGCCGTCTTCGTTAATTGTTGCGGCAAGCGTGTCAAGTCCACACGGTCCGCCCCCGAATTTTTCCGCCATAGATTTAAGTAATTTTACGTCAATAGCATCAAGCCCCAATTCGTCTATTTCAAGCATACGGAGCGCGCCTTGCGCGTCAGAAAGCATAATCACGTCATGCCCTTTAACGACAGAATAATCCCTAACCCTGCGTAAAAGTCTATTTGCAATTCTTGGCGTTCCGCGACTGCGCTTTGCAATTTCAACGCCTGCCTGATGTTCGATTTTCAAGCCAAGCATTTTTGATGCGCGTTCAACGATTTCAGTTAATTCTTGCTCTGAATAAGTTTCCAAACGACAAATAACGCCAAACCTATCGCGTAATGGTGAAGATAGCATACCCGCTTTCGTGGTTGCGCCAATAAGCGTAAACTTAGGCAAAGGCAACTGCACGTTTTTAGCAGACGGCCCTTTCCCTATTATAAAGTCAAGAGTATAATCTTCCATCGCGGGATAAAGGATTTCTTCAACGTTGTGGTTTAGGCGATGAATTTCGTCTATAAACAAAACGTCCCGCTCGTTAAGGTTGGTTAAAATTGCGGCAAGGTCACCAGCGCGTTCTATGGCAGGTCCACTTGTAATTTTAATTTGCGTGCCGAGTTCGTTTGCGATAATGTGCGCAAGCGTGGTTTTCCCTAAGCCTGCAGGTCCGTATAAAAGAACGTGGTCAAGTGCATCTTCACGCATTTTAGAAGCGGCAATACTAACCGCAAGATTATCTTTAACCTTTTCTTGCCCAACGTATCCTTCCATTGACTTGGGGCGCAAAACGTTTTCTATATCCGTATCAGTTTCACTATACGTGCTTGTCACTAATCTTTCTTCTTCCATAATATCCTACTTTATATGTTTTATCGCGTAAGAAATAAGTTGCTCTATGGTAGACGCACCACTTTCTTTTGCTTGTTTAACCGCCTTAACGCACTCTTGTTTTGTAAACCCTAAACTCATAAGAGCAATAATCGCGTCTTGGTTATCTTCTTCAAACGTTTCTTGAACAGGCGCACTTTTAAGGGTAAGTTCGCCGTTTTCATCCGCGGTAATCTTTTCGCGTAGTTCTAATATAATACGCTCGGCAGTCTTTTTCCCAAGCCCCTTAATTGTTGATAAACCTTTAACGTCAGACGTGGCGATTTTAACCGCAAGGTCTGAAAGGTTCATGTTAGATAAAACGGTTATTCCCATTTTTGGGCCGACGCCTGAAACGGAAATAAGTTTTAAGAACATATTTTTTTCTTCACGGCTAATAAATCCGTAAAGAGAAACCCCGTCTTCCCTAACGGCAAGATAAGTATAAACTTCACCTTTTTTTTCCGCAAGAAGTTTTTGGTAAACTGATGCCGAACAAATGACTTCATAACCTATCCCGTTGTTTTCAAGCAAAACGACACCGCCGTCCGCAAATAGCACGTTCCCTTTAATATAACCAATCATAATTCACCTATATACTGAAAAGTCCGCCAAGTTTATTAGTTTGCGCATGGCAAAGCGCAACGGCAAGCGCGTCAGCCGCGTCGTCTGGGCGCGGAATTGCTTTAAGCCTTAAAGTTGTTTTAACCATTTGTTGAATTTGATTTTTATCCGCCCTGCCATAGCCCGTAAGTGCTTGTTTGATTTGCAAAGGCGTATATTCAAAAAGTTTACCGCACTCTTTAATGGCGGTTAATAAAATTACACCCCTTGCATGCGCAACGTTAATACCCGTCTTAACGTTTTTTGCAAAAAAAAGTTCTTCAACCGCAATTTCTTTAGGCTTAAATTTATCTATAATTTGTTTAACGCCCTTTTCAAGCATAGCAAGTCTAACGGCAAGGTTTTCTTCTTTTGGTGTGGAAACTATGCCGTAATCAATCATCTCTGGTTTAGAGCGTTTATCAGTTGAAATTACCCCGTATCCAAGCGTTGCTATTCCAGGGTCAAAGCCTACTATAATCATACGCATTTATTTTACTTAATTTTTTAAAAAAAGTCAATAAAAAGCGGATATTAAAGCGCTCTATTATAAATTAAACTAAAAACCAAACAAAAAGCCGTAAAAAAATAAAAGGCTAACGAACTTTGTTCATTAGCCATATCTATCTTGTTTTTATTTAGTTAGGGCGTTTGCCAAACTTTTTAACGAGTAGAATAAGCCCTAAAATCATTATTGTTGGGAAAATGGTTGCAACCAGTAAACCGGTTTTTAAATTGCCACCAACGCACTCTGCAATTGCACCAACCATTGCAGGACTTATCGTTGCGCCTAAATCCCCTGCTAACGCCAAAAAGGCAAACATTGCCGTTCCCCCTTTAGGACATTTTTGCGAAGAAATGCTTATTGTTCCCGGCCACATAATACCAACCGCCAAACCACAAAGCGCGCACCCTATTAGCCCTATAATCGAAATCGTTGATAAAGACGCCAACAAATAACAACCAACACACGCTAAACCGCAAACGAGCATAACTTTTGGCAAGTCTACCTTTTGACTAAATTTTCCGTAAAACACGCGCGCTACGCCCATAAACACGGCAAATAAACAAGGACCTGCTAAGTCACCGATTATTTTGGAAACGCCAAGCGCGGATTCTGTAAAAGCCGATGCCCATTGAGTCATAGTCGTTTCAGATGCGCCCGCGCATACCATAAGTATAATCATTAGCCAAAATAAAGGAAGCCTTAACAAACTGCCTACGCTCATTTTTTCCCCGTCTTCAACTAAACGCTCTATCGGGCAAGACATAAAGTTAAATGTGTTTATAAAGGGCACAATAGCCCATATAATAGTTAATATTTTCCAATATGCCGTGCCAAATATTGCGAAAAAAATCGTAGAACCTAAAATTACGCCTACCGCGCCCCAACAGTAAAAAGAGTGCAATAAACTCATAACGCCTGCCTTATTTTCAAAAGGGCACGCTTCGACGATAGGGCTAACCAAAACTTCAATAAGACCACTACCTATCGCGTATAGCACGACTGAAATAATAATGCCAATAAAGGGATTTGGCATTAAATCAGGTAAAAATGCCATAAGGATTAGTCCCACAGCAGAAACTAATTGCGACGTGACAACGCAAGTGCGATATCCGATTTTATCGGCAAATTTAGTTGCAACCAAGTCGACGAGCAGTTGCGTTAAATAAAATATCATTGGAATAAGCGCAATCATTTCGAGTGAAATTGCATAAGTTCCCTTAAAAGTTAAAAACAAAAGAGGGGTAAAATTTGACGATATCGCCTGCGTTATAAACCCAAGATAACAAGAAATTAACGTTTTTTTATAATTTTTTGCCTTTTCCATAACGTGCATCTTTAACTTCCTATTGATTATCCAGTTAATTATAATAAATAAAAAATTAAATTGCAAGTCGTTTTATAAGTATAAATAAAAACTCGACTTTTAATCAGCCGAGTTTTCTTTTAGATTTTTAATTTTCGCCTTTTGCTTTTTTAATGCGTTCTTCAGCAACTGCTTTTCTTTCGTTTGCCTTTTTAATTTGTTCTTCACGTTCTTCTTGCATTTTTGCTTGGCGCGCCTTAGGGCTCATCTTTGCTTCTTCCCATTGTGCCTTTGATTCTGCTTTTGCAGCGGCAAAATTTGCCTTGTCTACTTCGTGTTGTGCTTTCGCGCTTGCCTTCATATCGGCAAAAGCGTCTTTAAAAAACTTTTTGATTCCCATCGTTAAATTCTCCTTAAATATTTTTAATTAACTTTGTACCCATATTATACGAAAACGATGTTTATCTTTTTATAAAATTGTGTAAATCGTTTGATAACGTTTTGTAAAGATTTTGTAAAACGCAAAATAAAAAATTCGGCATTTTTACCGCCGAATTTATATTTATACTAAACTTGTTTTCTTTAATATCGCGTTGCTTATTGCACCCATACCAAAAGCAAAACCCACACTACCAGCGCAACATAAAATTATGTGAATTATCGTCGCATCAAGTGGACTTGCAATAGATATAACCATAAATAAAAACATACCAATTCCAAGTGATAAGCATATAGCAAGCCAAGATTTTTGCTTACCTATAACGCTCATCGTTAAAAATATTGAAACAAAAATAGGCACTAATAACACTTTTGAAATGATAGAGCAAATTAAAGTAAATGCGTTAAAACCAACCATCTTAAACGATAGTCCAGATGCCCCGCCACCGATTATAGAGCCTAAAACGAACGCTAAAATCATTAAACCGCCACCAATAGAACTAACGATAGTTTTAGAGATAACGTAATCAGTCTTTTTTGCGCGAACTGTAAAAAGGTTTTTAGCATAACCGCTTCTAAAATCGTCACAGACGAAAACACACACGAGAACGCCAACGGCAAAATACATCATATTGATATTGCACATAGACACGATATCCATGCTCATTCCCGCTTGCTCACTGCCACCCGTCGCGCTTACAGAACCAAGTATTTGCCAAACGTAATCAAAGCCGTGCATAACTGTTTCCGCCCCCGTTTGTGGGTTTGTGCTAACAGTTCCGTCCATCATTGTGGTCATAACCAAAATTAAAATGGGAACGACGAGTGCAATTCCAACCATTATATAAAAGAAGGGACTGATAAACAATCTTCTCGTATCAACTTTAAGCATGCTATTAAGTCTTTTAGAAAAAGTGTTTTTTGAAAAAGTCTTTTCCATATTAATTTGCTCCTTTGCCTTTCATAAGGTCGATATAATATTCTTCCAAGCCGATTTTATCCCTTTTAACTTGGTTAACGGTCACGCCGTGTTGATAAAGATAAGAAACGATTTCTTCAGGGGTTGTTTGGTCGTAAACGCGCAAAAATCCCTTTTCATCTTGTTCTACGCGCAAATATTTGCGCATTAAAAGTGCTTTTGTATCTTCAATCTTGTTTGCCCCAATCAAAATATAAGTTCTGCAACTTTTTTCAAGTTGTTCCGCCGTCATTTCAGCAATCATTTTGCCACCGCGAACAATTCCATAATGCGTTGCAATCTTTTCAAGTTCGCCTAAAATATGTGACGATACGACTATGGTTGTTCCCCTTTTTGACAAGTCTACCAAAACTTCTCTCATAATGCGCATTCCGTCTGCATCAAGCCCGTTAATCGGCTCGTCTAACACGAGCAAATGTGGATTGCCTAAAAGCGCCATCGCTATTCCGATACGCTGTTTCATACCGAGAGAACAGTTTTTATATTTATTGCCTGCCGAACCTTCCATACGAACGAGCGTTAAAACTTTTCTAATTTCGTTCTCTGGGTTTTCTATATTCAAATTAAACGCTTGAATCATCATATTGTTCCAAACGGTCATATTTGGAAAGCAACCGGGGTTTTCAATCAAAACTCCAACCCCAGCGCGAACGTCAATATCGGTGTGGTCTTTGCCGTAAAGTTTAACACTTCCACCACTTGCGTGGATTAAACCGCAAATAATCTTTTCCGTTGTGGATTTTCCACTTCCATTTTCCCCGATAAAGCCGTAAATACTGCCAACGGGAACGGTCATATTTAAGCCTTTAAGTGCTTGTTTTTCGCCAAAATTTTTAGTTAAATTTCTTATTTCAATCGCGTTCATTTTTTCACCCCTTAATACACGTCACTCTTATTCAAAATATGAGAGCCCGCTATGATATAAATAACCGCCCAAGCAACTGATACGAGAATACAAGTTATAAACGCGCCAAAACCACTTGTCAAACAAGCGTTAACGGATGCACCGTAAAGAAAAACGTTTAAGAACGAACTTGGAAGCGAAAGTGCTTCAACGATAGATGCAACGCCTATAATCAAAATTCCCGTTCCAAAGAAAAAGGAAGATGCCACCGAAATCCCGAAATATCTTCTAAATATAACGTTAAGGAAAGTAAATAACCCTGACCAACCAAGGCTTAAAATCATCTTTCCAAAAATAGCAACGAAAAGCGAGCCTACGTTAACGTTAGTTTTATACCCTGCAATAAGTCCACCTATCGTTCCGCCGATAAAATAAGTTAAGCACATGCAAACGATAGCAAAAGCACAAGAAAGAGTTTTAGAAATCATATAATCTTCTTTTTTAGCGTGCGTTGTAAAAAGTTGTTTAACGTATCCACTTTTATAATCGTGCCCGATAAAAATTGAAACCATTATTCCGCCGAAAATGAAAACCATATTCATATTAGCGTAATCTGAAATGCTTTTAATAACGTATAACGGCTCTGTAGAAGCAATAATTTGCCAAACGTTAGAATAAAGTGGTTCCATAACGTTTCCGTTTTGGTCTGGCATCATAGTTAGGCAAGAAACCATTGCGGGAATAATTGCGGAAATCGCTAAAAAAATATAAAACAAAGGCGTGTGAAACAATCGATAAAAATCCACCCCGAGCATACCCTTTAACCTTTTTTTGAAAGTGGGTGATTCAAATTTTAGTTCTTTTACGTTTTCCATATTATTCACTCTCCTTACCACTCATAAGTTGAATATAATATTCTTCTAAACCGATTTTGTTCTTTTTAATTTCGCTAATAACAAAACCTTTTTCAATTAAATATTCAACGATTTGTTCAACCTCGTTTACGTCGTAAACGCGAATATATTCACCTTCTAAACGAACGGACTTATACTTTTCTTTTAAGGCTTTTAAAGCCCCTGCCATATCGGCAGTTTTAAGCGAAGTGAAAACCTTTGCTCTGTTTTCCATTTCTTTTGCAGAAAGTTCCATAATCATTTTGCCTTGACGGATAATACCGTAATGAGTTGCAATCTTTTCAAGTTCACCTAAAATGTGTGATGAAATTAAAACGGTACAGCCGTAAGTTTTGGTTATATCAACTAAAATTTCTCTCATAATGCGCATGCCGTCAGTATCAAGTCCGTTAATCGGCTCGTCTAAAATAAGCAGAGCAGGATTACCCAAAAGAGCCATAGCGATGCCGATTCTTTGTTTCATGCCGAGAGAACAAGTTTTGAACTTAATAAACTTGCTGTCTTGCATGCGCACGATTTTTAGCACGCGGTCAATTTCTTCTTCACGGTTATCAAGCCCTAAGTTAATTGCTTGCATCATTAAGTTTTGATACACGCTTGAAGAAGGAAAACAGCCTGCGTTTTCAATAAGTGCGCCAACTCTAACGCGCACGCCCGCATCAGTATAATCTTTGCCAAATAACTTTATTTCCCCAGCGTCTTTAACAAGGTGTCCACAAATAAGTTTTTCCGTTGTGGATTTCCCACTTCCGTTTTCCCCGATAAAGCCGTAAATACTGCCAACGGGAACGGTCATATTCAAATTGTTTACGGCATACATACCGCGAAAACTTTTTGAAAGTCCTCTTATTTCAATAGCGTTCATAAAAATACTCCTTATTTTTATCTACGGTAATATTATATAAATCAAATGTTTAAGTTTCGCAATCTTTATGTTTCAATAATGTAATAATTTTGTTAATGAAATGTTAAAACGGCTATACAACAAACATAGCCGTTTTTCCTTTACTTTAAGTTTTATTTTTAATTTATGTTTTCGCCTTGGTTTAAGAGTTCTTCTGAAAGGCGCAAAATTTCTTCGCCGTAAGTCTCTTTATATTTTTTAAGCACCATTTTATAAACGGGATAAGCAATAGCCATAGGCACGCTACCTATAACCATTAATGCGATTCCCCAACCGAAAATACCCCACTCTAAAATCATAGTTAACCCAAAACCGAAAATCAAACACCCGATAACACCTAAACAAAGAGACCAAATAATAGCCGTGTTTTTGACAATCATATCTAATTTGCGAAGACGCTCTAATTTAGTTTCACTTTGCTCTACGGGTGAATATTTTCTGCGAATACTGTCTATTTCTTTTCTTTCTTCTTCAGTTGGTGCAGTATACTTAAAATTAAATTTATTGCTCATTTTCTTCTTTTTCCTTTTGAATTTCTTTCATTCTTTTGTTTGCCGAAACAATCATATAAATCCCGATTGCAATTGATAATACACTCACCACGCTACCCGTTAACGTGTTCATTAATGATATACTTATTTCCCCCTCGTTAAACATCGTTAAAAGTGCAGTTTGTAATGCCAAAATAGAAACTAACGCGTCCACAAGATTTATATTTCTAATCGCCCTAACCGTTAAATCCGTTTGTTTATGCGCTTTAATAAGACTTATAATTGACATAGTTATTTTATAAAAAGCGTACGCAGCAAAGGCAAAAATCGTCCATCCAATATAGGTAAAGTGCGCGTCGGAAAAAATCATTTGCGCAATTGCAGAAGATAATGCAAGGTTTAATATAAGCGTTATAATTCCGCTGTTTCTATAAACTTTTGCCTTAGTGTATTCATCATATTGCCTTTTTGCCCTTTTGCCAAACCTATTTTTATGATAAGTTAAAACACCACCGCGAAGAAGTGCAAGCGCAATATAAAAAGTAGCTAAAGCCCCGTACCAAATAGAGCGGTTTACTATACCCATATACGCGTTAAACGCACTAAAAAGCAAACTAATCGCAAACGAACCTATTGCAAATATAACCGTTCTAAACCCAAAATCCCTTAAAACTAAGCGAGTGAATTCATAAGACTCTAATAAGGCTATAATGCGTTTTTTCATTTTTGGAAATAGCGGAATTATTAAATAAACGCTATAAGCAAGCGAAAGCCCTGCTATTCCAAAAAGAACGTAAGCAACTATTGAAAGCAGAGTATTTTCAAACCCTAAAATTACTATAAATATTGAAAGCGTTGCACTTAAAAAGGTCGTAATAAAGGTGATAACTTTTGCCCAAGTGGGTGGATTTAATATGCTCTTCCATAAGGCGCGAAACTCAATTTTCATAAACACAGCCCTTTAATAAAATTTTAAACATACTTCCTTTATCAATTTCGCTTTGCACGGAAATTTCTCCGCCTAAAATATCTATAACTTTTTTAACGAGCGTAAGTCCTAAGC
This sequence comes from Clostridiales bacterium, assembly GCA_015055725.1. Lineage (GTDB taxonomy): Bacteria > Bacillota > Clostridia > Christensenellales > Borkfalkiaceae > UBA1259. Next base: position 34,660 of record SVHO01000005.1, read on the forward strand.
CGTTGCCTTCTGTTGAACGCGAAGCATCACCTTGATAAAACTTTTCAAATATTTTTGCGCCCACCTCACTCGTCATTCCACAACCAGTATCAGAAACGCTTATCTCAACGTTTTTTTGCTTACGTTTAAGGCTAATGCTTATCTTTCCACCTTCAGATGAAAACTTTATTGCGTTTGAAATAAGATTGTTCCACGCAATTTCAAGCAAGGTTTTAGATGAGAAAATAAAAACGTCGTCAAAATCACAATCGAGTGTAAGATTTTTGTTTTCAATTAAAGTTTCAAATTCAACAACGCTATCGGCAAGTGCTTCTGTTAATGAAAAAACCTCGTGCTTTTCTTGAATTTCTTGATGTTCAAGTTTGTTAAGCCTTAAAACGTTGGTTATTAAATCTGTTATACGCTTTGAGGCGTTTATAAGCGTTTTTGCGTATTCTCTTCTTTTTTCACCGCTTAAAGTATCGTCTTGAAGGAGTGTTGCATAGTTTTGAATAACTGCAAGCGGAGTTTTTATCTCGTGCGAAACGTTTGAAATAAAATCGGTTTTTAAAACTTCGTTTTTTTGAAGTTCGGTTGCCATTTTATTTAAGTTTTCCATAATCAAATCATACTCGTTATACTTGCCGTATTCGTGCGTGATTTGAAGTTTAGTGTTAAAATCACCCTGCGCAATCTTTTCAGTTGCCTGTAATATCTTTTTGGTGGGTTTATCAACCATTATCTTTCTTCTGACCCAATCAAAAACCGTGCATATAGTTGATAAAATTATAATTTCAATTAAAATTAAAAGTGCGATAAGTGATAGATTTGACGTTTTTTTAGTTATATAATCATAACACAAAATTGCAATTTGCATTATAAATGCTGTAAGTATAAAAAAGGAAACGATACCTACCCAATTTATCCTAACCGAACGCGCCTTGTTTTTTTTCATTTTAGAACCACCTTATATCCAAGACCGTGAACGGTTGCAATTTCAAAGCCGTCACAACAAGCAGTCTTTTCGCGAAGTTTTGCCATGTACACGTCAACCGTGCGAGATGTTGTTGAAGAATCGTAATCCCAAAACTCTGCCATAAGCGCAGAACGAGTAAACGTCTTTTTAGGATATGAAAGCATTTTGAATAAAATGTCAAACTCTCTAACGGTGAGCGCAATTTCTTCACCGTCAATTAATGCCGTGCGTTCTTCAACGTTCATCGAAAAGTTGCCAAGCGTTATCTCTTTTTCCGCTTCGATTTTTGCTCGCCTTAAAATCGCTTTAATGGTCATAAGCAAAATATCCATATCGAAAGGCTTAGTCACGTATTCATCAATGCCAATATTATACCCTAACATTTTTGAAGGCTTGTCGTCTTTAGCCGTCATAAAAATAATAGGCGTTGTTTTATCAGTTGCGCGCACGCTTTCTGCAAGTTCAAAACCGTTCATTTTCGGCATCATAATATCTGTTAAAAGAAGGTCACATTTTTCTTCGTTCATCTTTTCAAGCGCATCTACCCCGTCAACGCACGAAGTCACTTCATACCCTGCGTTTCTAAGGCTAGAACAAACAAAGCGGTTTAAGTCAACGTCGTCTTCAACCACGAATATTTTAATCATAATAACTCTCCTTTTGTCTATATTTTAACACCTGTATTATAACAAATTGTTTATAAAATGTTAAGGAATTGTAAAAGTATGCTCAAAAAAACAGTTTTCATAACAAAAAAGAACTTGGATTTGACCCAAGTTCTAATTGTTTAGTGTAAAATAAACTAATTTGTTTGCTCGGGTATATTATAACCCGTGTTGCAAAAGATAGATTGTTTTGACAAATAAATTTGCCTTTCATATTTAACGTTATCACGATAGAAAGTGACGTTAAACGAATCGCCAAGTCTTAAATAAGTTCTCAAAACGCAAAGCGCGTCTGACAAATCGCTTCCCGTTGAAATTTGCTTTGAGTAATCCAAAGAAGAACAACTAATCCTAACTATTTTATCGCCTTCTTTCAAAACTCCGTATGAGTTGTTGTTTTCTATAACGGAAGAAATTACGTTAGTTTGATAATATTGACCACTTGCGTTATCGAAAGCAACTTGGACTGATATACCCATTTCCCAACTGCCGGATATGTATCCAAAGTTTTTGCCTTCAAAATTTTGATAAGTGCCTATAAGTTGAGTTATAGCATCAACAAATCCACCGTCTTCAGAATAGGTTAGTTTATATGGTATAGCATAATTCACGCCGTCTAACGTTTCACTGCCCGCGCTAGTTATAGCAACTAATTCACCGTATAAATTAAACAAACCGCCACCAGAATTCCCGTGATTTATTTGAACGTCAATTTGCATAACCGTCATATATCCAACGCTGTTAATGCCTACAAACCTATCAAGATAACTAACCACGCCCGCAGAAACGGTCATAGGAAGTGAGCCACCGGGATTACCGATTGCAAACACGTCTTCCCCACGCTTAATAGAATAACTTTCGGGTGGCAGAACGGAGCAAATTATTTGGTCTTTTGAAACCCCGCTACCCGTTATATCAAGTTTAAGAACGGCAATATCAGCAAGTTTATCACCGCCAATAAGCGTCACTTCGCCAGTTTGAGAAGAACTGCTTATCGCGCCCGTAAACTTAAACTTATCGTTATAATCGTCATCATTATAATTGCGTGAATTCATATCTGGAACGTAAACGGAGATATTACCCTTAGAATCAACAACGTGATGGCAAGTTATAACGTAAAAAACGTTATCCGTGTTGTTTCCGTTATCAATAATAACGCCAGAACCCCAAGAAGTGCCCGTTTCACTCGTAACCGTTTGGTATTCCATTTTAATTGCAACAACTGAACGCTCAACTTTGCTAACCGCGTCAACACGAGACATAAGTACCCTATCGGTAGTATTTTTATCAAGTATAACGTCTTTTGAAACGGCAACCGAATCGGGATATTCCGGAACGAACGCTTGTGGTGTAAATAACCAACATCCACTTATTGAAATGCTTAAAACTAAAAGCGCGATTATTGAAGTTATTCTAACAAATAGTTTTTTCATAATATACTCCCTTATTCGTTAATATCATTTTACCATATTTTTACTCAAAATTTACCTAATTTAACAAAAAAAACTTAAAATTTTTGTTTTTAAAATTTTTACATATATATATTAAACAAAAAACAATTGCTAATTATTGCATAAACAAGAAAAAATATCAAAAAGGGCGCATAAAATACGCCCTTTTTACTCCGCTTTAATTTTAGCGGAGTAAAAAAGTTTTTAACTGCCGTCTAAAATTTACAGCGAAAATATTTTAACGGCAGTATTAAATATCGGTAATCTTTGCGGATAATAAATTAAAAAATCACCTTACCGCCGACAAAATAGAGTATAGGCAAACAAGGTGATTTTATACAAAAATTTAATTTTATTAAAAAATTATTCTTCTTCCTCTTCTGGAAGGTCTACGTTGTGATAAACGTTTTGAACGTCGTCAAGGTCTTCAAGCGCAGAAACTAATCTTTCAAATTTAGCAAGGTCGTCACCCGTTAAAGTGATTTTGTTTTGGGGAACCATTTCAACTTGCGCTTCAAAGAAGTTAAGTCCCTTTTCTTCAAGATATTTTCTAACCGAAGAAAAGTTTGCTGGCGCAGTGTGAACAACGAAAGCATCGTCTTCAGCAATAAAATCGTCAGCACCTGCGTCAAGTGCGTATTCCATAACGGTGTCTTCATCTAAATCGGGTGTTCTTTCAATAACGATAACGCCCATATTAGTAAAGGTAAAAGAAACGCAACCTGCGTTGCCAAGTGAACCGCCGTGTTTACGCATAGCCGTGCGCACGTAATCAACCGTACGGTTTTTGTTATCCGTTAAAGCGTTGATAATAACCGCGCTACCTGCAGGGCCGTATCCTTCATAAGTTAATTCTTCATAGTTATCACTTGATAATTCGCCCGATGCCTTTGCGATACATCTCTTAATGTTTTCGTTAGGCATATTAACAGCCTTTGCTTTAGCAATAGCATCTGCAAGTTTACTGTTAGTTTCAGGATCGGGATTAGATTTTGCAGCGACTGAAATTTCCCTACCAACTTTTGTAAAAATTTTACCTTTTGCCGCGTCGGTTTTAGCCTTTTTTGCAGCGATATTCGCAGCATGTGAATGTCCTGACATATTTAACTCTCCTTAAATTTTCAAATCTTTAATAACGTCACTTTTTAACAAGTACATCAAAAGCCCTGCGCTAACTGATGCGTTCAAACTTTCAACCCCGTTTTGCATTGGAATACTAACGGTATAACGGGCGCGCGCTTTGATTTCATCACAAACACCGTGCCCCTCGTTGCCGATACACAAACAAAAATCGCCTTTCGCCTTGTGCAAAAACGCATTTTCCCCACACATATCCGCAACGTAAACGGGAAGGTCAATAACTGAAAGCAAATCACTTAATTTACCACGCGTTATTTTAACGCGGAAAACACCGCTCATGCTACTGCGCACCGCTTTTGGTGAATAAGGGTCGGCACATTCTTCAGTTAAATAAATTTCCCCGTACCCTGAAGCCGCCGCCGTTCTTATAATCGCGCCGACGTTTGAAGGGTCTGCAACTCCGTCAAGCAACAAACAACTGTTTTTTGGCGAACAAAGTTCAACCTTTGGTTTTTCAACCACGGCAATTAAACCTTGCGGGTTAACTTCACTGCTAATAGAGCGGAAAATTTCGTCACTAACACACTCAACTCTTCCCGAAAAGCCATTAACCGTTTCAAGCCCCTTTTCCGTTCCGATAACCGTTCGAATTGGAAGATTAAGGGAGATTGCTTCTGCAACGATTTTTGTGCCTTCAACAAGGTAAAGCCCAAGTTTATCGCGATATTTTTTATCCGCAAGAGAGCGAATTTCTTTTAAAAGTGGGTTTTGTTTAGACGTTATCATTTTAATCGAAATAAAGCCTATCTTTATAAAGGTAGGCTTTAAGACTGTTTATATTAGATGTTTGCTTTTGCTTTTTCGCAAATAGCGGTGAAAGCAGTTGCGTCTGAAACAGCAATTTCAGCAAGAACTTTTCTGTTAAGTTCAATGCCAGCTTTCTTCAAGCCGAACATCAATTTGCTGTATGAAAGACCGTTCATTCTTGCAGCAGCGTTAATTCTTGCAATCCACAAGGTACGGAAATCTCTTTTCTTTGCCTTTCTGCCGATATAAGCGTATTTTTGCGCCTTCATAACGGCTTCACGTGCAACTCTATATCTTTTGCTTCTGCCACCAAAATAGCCTTTAGCAAGTTTTAATATTTTTCTACGCTTTTTAACAGCGTTAACTCCTCTTTTAATACGCATAACTAAAATCTCCTTTCTTACTTATTGTAGATGAGCGTTTGAATAGTCTTTTGCTGAGTAGCATCGACGTAAGCGCCGTCACACAAATTGTTCTTTCTCTTTCTGTCTTTTTTGGTAAGGATGTGGTTTTTACCAGAGCAAGCTCTTTTAATCTTACCGGTTGCGGTCACTCTAAAACGTTTTTTAGCCGCACTTTTAGTTTTCATTTTAGGCATAAATATATCCTCCGTTGATTTTTTATAATTTTAATTACGCTTTTGCGGGTGCAAGCATCATCCAAATGTTTCTGCCTTCCGTAAGCGGTTGTTTTTCCATAACTCCGCAATCTTTAACAAGTTCAAAAAATCTTTTCATAACGTCAATTGCAAGTTCAGCGTGTGCCATTTGCCTACCGCGAAGCCTAATGGAAACTTTAACCTTATTGCCTGCCGTTAAGAACTTTTGAGTTTGTTTTGCTTTAATGTTTAAATCACCCACGTCAATCGTCATTGAAAGACCAACTTCTTTAATTTCAACAACTTTTTGATTCTTCTTGGCTTCTTTTGCTTTCTTTTTTTGCTCAAACAAATACTTGCCGTAATTCATAATCTTGCAAACGGGTGGGTTTGCGTTGGGTGAAATCTTAACTAAATCTTGACCTGCTTCTTCTGCAATTCTCAATGCTTCACGAGATGAAACGATTCCTAATTGTTCGCCGGTTTCACCGATAAGGCGAACTTCTTTATCGCGAATTTCCGCATTGATTTGATGTTCTTTTTTAATGGTTTTATACCTCTCAATAATATTTTTCAGTAAGGGAAAACCCTTTGAAATACATAAAAACGGGTCGCTCAATACAAAGCGACCCGAAAAATACATAATCTACCACAAAAAACTGTGTCAACGTATCGAACCGAGCAACATAAATGCGCCGGTGAGAAGGGTCACTTCTTCTTTAAGCCTTAATATAATACAACATTTAACCGCGCTTGTCAACGGTTTTAAGGGTAAAAAACTAATTTTTATCCTTTTATTCTTCTTTTCCTTCAACAACTGAGTTAGTTGCAAATCTTCTAACCGATTCAATCGCATTGGTGCAAGATTCCAAGGTATCGTAAGCTTCACCTATGCAGATAACCGATTTTTGCGCGTTGCGGAGTTTATAATAAAATCTGCCGAATTTATCTTTATCAATAATAAAATTGCCTTCAGCCGAATTCTTTTTCACCGAAGCGATTGCGTTAACCGCGCTTTTTTCAAGCGCAACTTCTTCTGTTGCAAGCATAAGTTGACCGTTGCTTGCGTAAAGTTTAGCAGAATAATTGCCGTCTGCAGTTTTTTCCACACGCCATTTTCCGCGCGCACCTTTTTTGGCGTCCGTTTGAGCGGGAACGTAATCAATATAGTGCGTGCCTTCAACTAATTCGTCAACGACGGTTGACTCTTTTGCTATGCGCTTAACCGATTCAACAGCCTTTAAGCATCTATCTTTTGACTTATAAATTTCACCAACGCATAAAAGCCTGTTATTTGCTGTTTTAAGTTTATAATAATAATTGCCGTTTTTATCTTGATATACAACGAATTTGCCGTTGTCAACACCCCTGATAATAGTTGCGATGCCACCCCTTGCGCCTTCTTCCGTGGTATAAATTTCACTTGAAAGCATAATTTCACCGTTAGACGCTAAGAGTTTAGACAAATATTCGCCGTGCCCCTTAAATTCAACGACCCACTTTCCGAATTTCTTTTTAGGTTGCTTTTCTTCTTCAACAACCTTTTTAGCGGGTGCTTTTTTAACGGGTTTTTTCTCTTCAACTTTAATTTCTGTTGTAGGTTGCTCGATAGCCTTTTTCGTTTCAACAGGTTGCTCTAAAACAACTTCTTCTTTTACCTCAAGTGCTTTTTCTTCAACAATAGGTTTATCTTCAACTTTAACTTCAACCTTTTGCGCCTTTTTCTTTTTGTTTTTAATAACTGCGCGAATAATCAAAAAAGTTATCAATCCAACAAAAAGAATAACTAAGCCAAGCCCTATCCAAGCCACAGTGTAGAAAGGAATAGAAGTTAAATCAGAAAGATACGTGCAAATCTTAGCAATAAATTCTTTAATTTTATCCATAGTTTATCTCCTTTACGTTCTTTAAATATAATATTAGCACACTTTTACCAAAAGTGCAATATAAAAACCAAATTTTTAACTAGATAAGATAAAAGCGCGAATTAGTCCGCGCAGTTTATCAAAGCCTTTTATTTCTATTTATTTTCGCCGTCGTTAAAATAAAGAATACCCAAAGTGTTTCCACCACAATGGCTTGAAATGGTGCAACCTGCAAAAGATTGATAAATATTCTTAAATCCTGCATGTTCACACCATTCCCTTGCTTGAGCAATCATTTCAGGCGTTGCAGACGAATAAGTGATAAAAACTTTATCAAGGTCTGGCGTGTTAAATTCGTTTAGCGTTTCTTCACAATATTTTCCAATAACTTTGCCCATAGGTCCACGGTATTTTTTATCCGAACCCATTTTCCCGTTTTTCACGACTATTCTTGGGCGAATTTTCAAAATGTTTGCGCCGAGCAATGCAAGCGCGTTGCATCTTCCGCCCTTATATAAATAATCAAGCCTTTCAACAACGAAACTTACTTGTAATTTTTCTTTTCTTTGCTCAACTTTATCAGCAATTTCTTTTGCTGATAAACCTTGAAGAGCAAGTTCCCTTGCGTAAAGCGCTAATAAACCGATACCCGTTGACAAACTTAAACTATCTATAACGAAAACGTTTTCAACGTCTTTAGATGCGTTTATTGCGTTTTGGCATGAACAAGAAAGCCCGCTTGATAAACAAATATGAACAACAGCGTCGTATTCCTTTTTTAAACTTTCAAAATATTCGGTATATTCATATTGATTTATTGCGTTAGTTTTTGGCAAAACACCCGTTTTATTAACGTATTCAAAAATTTCGGTTGTGGTTATCTCACCGTCTTTATAAACTTGGTCGCCTAAAATAATTTGATAAGGGATAACTTTAATATCGTATTGTTCTAATAATTCTTTAGTTAAATCGTTAGTAGACTCAACTGAAACTGCTATTTTCATAATAAAAACTTCAAACTCCGAGTATAATTTCAAAATAATTTTTAACTATTTTATCATATTTTGAACTATATTTCAACCAAATAATGAGACAATTATCGCTTATTTTTGCGAGCGCATAAAAATTTTTCAAATAAAATACTTGCTTTAATTATATAAATGAGTTATCATATTTGTATTGACAAGTAAAAATTAAGTTTTACGGCTATTAGGAGTACAAAATGGACAAAATTAGCGGAAAAATAGTTTCAGACACTATATCTTTTTCGGAATTTAAAAAATACGACGGGCAAATAGTTTCAATCCGTGGATACGTTCACCGCATACGTGAAATGACGGGTTTTTCATTCGTTATTATTAGAACGGCAAGAGACACGATTCAATGCGTTTACGCACCAGAATTTTCAGATTACCGTTGGGACGAAAAAATTTGCGAAGAAGCGTGCGTTAAAGTTAAAGGTAAAGTCGTTTCAAGCAAAGATGCTAAGGGCAACGATAGATATGAACTTCAAATACACGATATAAAAATTCTTTCTCTCCCTGCGGATAGATTGCCTATCGTTATCAATAAAAAGCAACTTGATAACATTGGTCTTTCAACCGTTTTAGACTTACGCCCCGTTTCAATGCGCAACCCAAAAGAGCGTGCAATTTTTAAGTTGCAAGAAGGCATTGCCCGTGGTTTTAGGGAATATTTAATGAAAGAAGGGTTCACCGAAATCCGCTCACCAAAAATCGTTTTTGCTGGTGCGGAAGGTGGAACGAATATATTTAAGTTGGATTATTTTGGCAAGCAAGTTTACCTTGCGCAATCTCCCCAACTTTATAAGCAAGCACTTGTTGGCGTTTACGAACGCGTGTTTGAAATTGCGCCCGTTTTCCGTGCAGAGCATCACGACACGTCTCGCCACCTTAACGAATACACTTCTATGGACTTTGAAATGGGCTTTATAAACAGTTATGAAGACATTATGAATATGGAAGTTGGCGTTCTTAAATATATTATGAACTTGCTCAAGACCGAATATAGTGAAGAAGTTGAACTTTTGCACGCGGATATCCCTGAAATTAACGAAGTTCCCGTTATGAAGTTTATGGACGCAAAAGAATTGCTTATGACAAAGTTTAAATATAAACCGCAAGATATGAAAGACTTTGACCCTGCAGAAGAAGAACTTTTAGGCAAATACGCTAAAAAAGAACTTGGCAGTGACTTCATATTCATAACGCACTATCCGTCAAAGAAACGCCCCTTCTATACCAAAGACGACCCAACCGACCCAGAATACACACTCTCTTTTGACCTTTTGTTTAGGGGTATGGAAATAACTTCTGGCGGACAAAGAATAAACGATTATCACGAACAAGTTGAAAAAATGATTAAACTTGGCATGAACCCAGAAGAGTTTGACACTTACCTTATGCTTCATAAATACGGTGCACCACCACACGGCGGATTAGGTATCGGACTTGAAAGACTCACGATGCACATGCTCGGCGCTAAAAACGTTAGAGAAGCAACTATGTTCCCCCGCGACATCAACCGTGTAACCCCCTAAAATAAATACAAAAAAATCTTTAATTAAAAAACACCTTTGGAAATTTCCAAAGGTGTTTTCGTTTGTTAAATTTTATTATTTGATTGTAATGGTTGAATCTGACATTGCAATTATTTCAAAATATGAAACACCGCCATCCATAGTGATAGTTAAAGAGTAAGTTTGGCTTCCATATAACGTATAGTCAACTTCTGACATTTGTCTATATTTGCCATTGTCTTCCATACCGTTAGTAGACTTAACGAAGAAAGTTCCGTCGGTACGGATATCAATCCAATAAGTGTTGCCTTCAACGTCTGTATAAGTGTAAGTGATAAATTCTACAGGTTGGTCAACGCTTGGAACGTCACTTCCACCCATATTAGGGGTGATAGTTCTGCTTGCTCTATCAATTATATATTCTCCACCTGCACAAGCGATTGTTTGCGCGTCAACAACAACGTATGCAGATTTAGCCATAAACGGTCCGTTATAAATAATTGCAATTCCGTCTTCACCCAATTCAAAAGAGCCGAGATTCATACCGTCAACAACGTATGCATAATATCCAGCCATTTCTTTATGTTCAGGAACGACTTGAATATTTGAAACGTCAAAAGAATCCATAATCATGAAATATCCTTGAGCGATATCAAGCATAACGGTGTATCCTTTACCATCGTTGACGCCTAAATAAACTTGACCCATTTGACCAGGCATAATCATAGCAGAAATTTGCGTGCCACTTTCTTGATTGCCCATAGCAGTTGTATAAACGAATCCATTTTCATTAATAACGAGTGAAGAGCCGTCTTCCATCATAGAGATATAAGAACCAAACGCACTTTCAACGTCATAACTCATTTCAGGATATTCAGCTGACGGACCGTCATTACCGCCCATATTTTGTGCAATAAACGAATTGGTTTCGGGGTCGTAAGTAAATTCAAGGCCATCAGCTGCGCCCATCATTTCATCCATATAAAGGATAATTCCGGTATCGGTGAGCGAATATCTGCCCATCATACAAACTTTACCAACGCTGAGTTTTGCAACTCCGTTATTGCAAAGGATAAGTGACATTTCCATAGGAGCATAGTCCATATTTACGTTGTAAGTTCCTGCAATTTGAGTAAATTCGTCAGATACCTTAAAATCAGAACCGTCAAACATAGCGTCAAAATCAACTTCATCACCATAAATGCTTAAAAGAATTTGAGAATATTCGCCCGTTCTAACTTCAATTCCCCTATACATTTTGTAATAAGGGCCAGAATAAGATTGGTCGTTAATATTTACGGTTGCAGTGCCATTTGTAAATTCAACGGTGCCCATAACGTATTTATTTTCATAACTTTCGTCATAACCAACTATGTTGAATTTGCCTTCAATTTCAATATCGCTAACCACAACGTAAACGTCAACACTTCCGCTAACCATATCAGATTTTTCCACAGGTCTGGTCAAAGCGTAGTCGTAATACAATTCGCCCATTTCAACGTAAGCACCGGCAATTTCGTCTTTCATGTTGTTCATTACGTGTTCGTATAAGTATTCATCTTGTGAAATATGAATTTGAGTATAACTATCGTAAGGAACGTATTGTCCGCCCATATCGTATAACACGTAAAGGTTATAATACGTTGATTGTGTTTCTCCACCACCCATATTTGTATCAACGGTGATTTCAATTCTATCGTATCCTTCAACGTAGAAGTCGTAATAATTTTTAGTTATATCGCCGTGTTGTTCACTGTAAATATTAGTCACCATTTCGGTTTCAAAGCCGAAAGACCTTAAAGCGTTCCAGATTATATTGTCGTATGGCGCGCCGTCGTCTTCATTCATTGGCATTCTAGCAATCTCTTCACCTCTGGTGTTTAGAACAACGATATAAACGTTTGCTTCATAATCTTCGCTTCCGCCATTATTTGCTGGTTCCCAAATACCTTTATCGTTAAGGATGAAATCTTGTGGTCTGCCAAACAAATATAAGGTCACACCGGTGTCATTAAGTTCATAATCATTATACATAATAATGCCTGCAAGTTCCATTTCCCAAACGCCGTTATCATAGAAAAAAGCAGAAACTAAACCAGGTCCGTCAGTAATTAAAACTTGTTTTTCACCTTGTATTTCTTTAAGCTCTTCTACCGTTTCATAGTTAGAGCCGTCAAAGAAATAGTTTAATATATACATTCCTTCATATTGATAGAAAGTGAATTGAACGAATGTGTCAACGGTAGCAATAATACTACCACTCATATTTACGTAAGTTGCATTATATTTCTTATCGCCGTAAACGATTTGAACTTCTTCGCCACTAAAAGATAGTTTACCAACAGCAACGTTTTTACCGTAGTCGTCCCTTTCGTAAAGGTCGTATTCACCGTCGATTGATGAAGTTTTTGCTATAACGTAAATAGTGATGTTTTCCTTAAACGTGTCGTTTTCAACAACGGGGTTGCTAAATCCTTGGTCATAGAAAGCAACTACGTCCATTCCACTAAAATATTCTATAACGTATTCATTTATAAGCACCCCTTCTCTAACGTTGACAGGCACCGTAGCCATGTTTGAAAGTTCACCGTTAACTTCCATATAAACTTCAAACGTCACGGAGATTTCTTTTACTTCTTCGTTTCCGTTAGATATAGTCACGTAAACGCAAACGATATCGTTAGCATTAATGGTAAGGTTGCTTGCAAGTTCTTCGCTTTCATAACGTCCGTATACGTTTGAACTTACGCCATTATAAGCCGTAATATTATATTGCCTTTCTAATTTTTCAAACAAAGGTTGGCAAACTTCCCCATAGGTTTGCCCTTGTTTAGCCCTCGTCTCTACACTGTGGAACTTGTTGCCATCTTGGTCGTAAACCATAATAGTTAACGAATAGGTATCAACCGTGCCACTTCCCCCACCGATATTTTCAAGTGAAGAAAGTTCGCCAACTAAATACATTTGAATATATTGACAGTCTTTAACGTTAATTGAGCCGTCGTTATTGATATCGCAAACGTAAATTAAATCGTCACCCAAACTTACGTTTTCAATTATGTATCTTTGGAGTTGAATTAAGTCTTGCAAATTGATATAGCCGTTAAAGTCAACGTCACCTTTAAGGTTTGTTTGTTCTTGCTTAGCTGAAACGTAAATATCACCAAAATAGATGCCATAATTTACGTCGTTTGCTTTGTCATCAACGAAAAAAGTCTCAATATCGCTACCATGAGAAAAACTCGTGATAAAATCGCCTCCATGGTTTAACTCAAAGTCAACGTACATTAAATCAACGTTTCCAGCATAGCTGTAAGCAGATGAATATATAACGTTAAACCCTGTATCCGTGTAAACAAAACTAAAACTATCAGTTTCGTTTTTAGACATCTCTTCACTTACACGAACGTTAGTGACTCTAAGTGATTGGGGAACGTCTATACTTATTTGGTAAGACGCTATACCGCTCGTTTCGGCATAAATCCTTGCCGTATGAACCGTATTTAAATCACTTTCAATGTTCATAGTGTCAGAATAAACGTTCACGTATGAACTGGTTGTTTCCGTTGTAGAATAATCCGCAGCGGAAACGGTTGCTATAGCGCCACCCAACGCGCTAAACGAAAGCACGAGAGCAACGACTAATGAAAAAAGTCTTTTCTTAAAATTTTCCATTTTACTTCTCCTTTTTGAATTTTTCATATTTGACTTTTTTATTTTTCAACGTAGTCTATCACGAAATCGGTTTGTACGATTTGACCGTCTTCATTGATAACGTACATTTCTTCTATAATAACGTTTAGTTTTGCCATATCAAAACTGTTTGCATCAAACAAGAACGTCATAATATGCGTTTGTTCGGTGGTATTTTCACCCTTTGACCAAACGAACTTAACGAACTGTCCGTTATTGTAAGCATATGAATATTCGTCCGTGTAAGCACCGCCAAACGCCATATCATTAAAGTCAATTCTGCCTAAAAGACCTGCAAAGTTAACTTTACCTTTAATTTCAACGTCAACTTGAACGTTGCCCCTTCCGTCGTTAGAAACGTTAACTACCACGTTATTGTCTTTAAGTTCGATAGTAGTTATATTTCCGTCAATTCTAACGTCTTCACTCGGCATAATTTCAGGTGCGTTTTGCCAACCGCTAAACACTTGGTTTTCACTAAGCTCAGGCGCATCTATTAAAGTGATTTGTTCGCCTTCAAGAACTTTATCGGTATAATAAATTTGACCGTCAACGTAATAGTTAACTTGATAGAATTTCTTTATAACCGCATCAATTCTAACGTCTTCGCTCGGCATAAGTTCAGGTGCTTTGCCCCACGCAACGAAGAAGATATTTTCATCTAAATCGTCAGGTGCGCCGATTAAAGTGATTTCGTCGCCTTCAAGAACTTTCTCAGTGTAATATATAGAACCTGCAACGAAGTATGAAACTTCAAAATATCTCTTGATTATCGCGTTAACAACGATATCTTCTTCTGGCATAATTTCAGGCGCTTTTTCCCACGCAACGAAGAAGATGTTTTCATCTATATCGCTTGGCGCATCAATTAAAGTTATTTTATCACCGGCAAGAACTTTATCCGTGTGACACAAACTGCCGTTTACGTAATAACTAATTTGGTAATATACCCTAATAATTGCGTCTACTCTTACTGATTGTTCGGGCATTATTTCTGGAACTTCAGTCCAACCACCAAAGTATAAGTTTTCATCTAAGTTGCTCGGCTTACCAATTAAAGTTATCTTATCGCCTGCAAGAACTTTATCCGTGTGGTATAAATCACCGTTCACGAAATAGTTAACTTGATAATAATTTTTAACTATAGCGTCAACTCTAACTGCACGTTCAGGCATAATTTCAGGAACTTCAGTCCAACCAACGAAGTATAAGTTTTCGTCTAAATCACTTGGCTCACCAATTAAAACGATTTCTTCACCTTCAAGAACTTTATCCGTTAAATATAGATTTCCTTCTACATAATAGTTAAGTTGATAATATCTCTTAATAACCGCGTCAACTCTAACGTTGTTCTTGGGCATAGTTTGTGGTGCGGAAGACCATTCAACGAAGCAGATATATTCGTCTATGTCCGTAGGAGCATCTATTAAAACGATTTCATCGCCTTCCTTAATTTGAACGCTTTGATAAATCACGCCGTCAACGTAATATGAAAGTGTGAAATATTGCAACTTATAAGTCGTTGCAAACACAACGAGACTTTGTGCAGGCATAATTTCAGGAACTTCAGACCAGCCTGAGAATATAACGTCTTCATCATCGTAAGTGGGTTGGTCAATCAAAATAATTTGAGTGTTATATTCAACTGATTGAGTTTTATAAAGCATACCGTTTACGTAATAATAAACGTTATAAGACAACGGGCTAAATTGCGCGTATACGTTAGTTTGTGCTTTTATAGGCGTTGCGTAATCGAAAACGCTTTGGTCTTCGTTAGTCCAACCGACGAACTTATAACCCATTTTTTCAGGAGTGCCCA
This sequence comes from Clostridiales bacterium, assembly GCA_015055725.1. GTDB lineage: Bacteria > Bacillota > Clostridia > Christensenellales > Borkfalkiaceae > UBA1259. The sequence goes on from SVHO01000005.1 coordinate 50,132, forward strand.
CGATTGACGCCCTTAAACCATAATTTACTTGTTGAATAGCAACAACGTTTTCGCCGTTATAGAAAGTCACGGTGAACGTTTTAATCTTGTAAACGGCAGATATTGTCATATCTTTGGTTATCTTTTCATAATTTGCGTTCCAACCGTCAAAAATATAGCCTTCTCTTTCGGTGTCGGTTGGTGCAACTGCGTCTTTAAGATAAGTGACTAATTGAACGTCCGTTTTATCGCCATATTCAAAAGTGACTTTATAAGTGTTAATTTCAAAGACTGCGTTAACGGTTAAATCACCTTTAACTTCAACAAACGATTTATCCCAACCCTTAAAGGTGTAGCCTTCTTTAACGGGATTTGCAGGTGCTATTGCGCTTGCGTCTTCGCTAACGACTTGTTCTTTGCCGTAAAGAACGCCGTCAACCCTAAATTCTACCGTGTAGGTGACTGCAGGTTTTACTTCCCACTTAGCGTAAAGCATAAAATCCGTCGTGACACCAAGTGAAAAGTCATAAGGCAAGGTGAACTCTTTATCTAAATACCAGCCGATGAAAACGTGATTTTCTTTATCGTAAAGTTTTAACGGCGCGGTTTCTCCGTATTTCAATTCTACGTTATCAATTATTTGAAACGAGCCTTTTTCAACTTCTTCCCTATAAGTGACTTCGTAAGTTCTTTGTTCGTAATTAGTGAAGAGTATGGTATCTTGCGTTATGTTTTTATAATGCTGACCAATAGTTTCACCGTCGCTCCAACCCAAGAAGTCATAACCTTCTTTTTCAGCGAGAACGGGCACTTTTGCATCTTTGCCATATTCAACGTATTGAATAGCACCAACTCTCTTGCTACCGTTATAGAAGATAACAACGAACGTTTGAGCGCGGAATTTTGCGGTGACAACGATATCTTTATCAATATTTTTAAATCCGATATCCCAACCGTCAAATTCTTTGCCTTCGGGAATTCTAATCTTATCTAAATCGGGTTCTTTTGCGTTTTGACCATATTTAACCGTTTGAACTTCTATTTCACCCTCATCATCAACGAAAGTGACGGTGTAAGACATAATAGAGAATATAGGATAAACGTCTAAATCGCGCGTGACTGACGAAAAGTCTTGTGTCCAACGCAAGAATTCATAACCTTCTCTATAAGGGTCACCTGGAACGATTGCGCCTTGCCCTTCTTCAACTAATTGAGTTCCGCCGTATTGAGTGCCGTCGTAATTAAAAAATCTTACGCTATACTTTGGTTTTTCAATAGGAATAAATTTAGCAAACAAATCAACGTCTTTATCAATCGCACTATAAAAATCAAACATTGACGTTGCCTCTAAACTTTCATACCAACCTATAAAGATATAATTTTCTTTACTTGGCGCAGTCGTTGGGAAACTTGCATATTCGCCGTAAGCAACCGTTTGCACGTCGTGCACGTCTTGGTCAACGTAGAAAGAAACTTGATATTCGTCAGGTTGATATTCAACGAAAATTTCAGTATCTTGCGTTATTTCTTCAACTTCACCTTTATACCCTATAGCCGTGTAATGCTCAACGTTAAATTCGCTAAGGTCGGGAAGATTTGCATTTTGCCCGTGAACGACTTCTTTTGTAAATAAAACTTGGTCGTCAAGTCCGTAAACGGTGACGGTATAAGTTTTATCTTCTAAGATTGCGTTTACGGAAAGGTTTTCGTTAACACCTGTAATATCAACGTTTTCCCAACCGACAAAACGTTTGCCCTCAGGGCATTCTACCGTTGCAGGAGCAATCGCGTTTTCCCCTTCGATAACTTTTTGAGTGTTAACGACAATGCCGTCAACCAAAAATTTCACTTCAAAAATTTTCAAAGGAACGTCCCAGTCGGCAATCAGTATTAAATCTTCTTTAATTCGAGTTCTAAACGAGAATTTTTCTCCGTTAAGCGTCCAATGCTTAAACAATGCGCCGTCTTTTGTGGGCGTTGCAGGAACGGATAAATAATCTCCGTCAGCCACTTCAACCTCTAAATACGTTTCAGTTTCGCTAAGCATAAATAAAACTGTATGTTCTTCTTGTGCAGATGCGCTAAAAGGCGCAACTGCAAAGCAAGGTATTAGAAGTGCCAACAATATGGTTAAAAACAAAAATTTCTTTTTCACTTTTATTTCCTCCCTTTATTATTGATTTAAAACTTTTGCGTAAAGTTCAATATCTTCGGTGATAGGCGTCGTTTCAAACACAAACGGAACGTCACTATCTTTTAAGCACCAGTAATATTCGTCGCCGTAAGGCGCGGGTTCGATTGCGTAATAATTTTTAGCAACGACTTGAATATTACCATAAACGTTTTCGTTAGGGTCGTAGAAGGTGACTGTATACATATCTGCAAGTTTTCTATATTTTGCAGTAAGCGTTATGCCTTCTTCCGTTATCGGTGTTGAGAAGTCAAACGGTGTTTCTTCGTCGTCAAGATACCAATACATAAACACGCTACCAGGTTTTGACGGAGTGTTTGGAATACTTACGCATGCGCCGTATTCAACCTTAACTTCAAGAAGTTGATTTGAAACGCCGTCGTTAAAGAACACTATTCTCTTTTGAGTTAAATATACCGCGCGGACGTCTAAATCTTTAGTTATGCTATCGATATTGTGGCTCCAACCGCTAAACTCTTTACCTTCAATAGTGGGAATAAGAGATAATTCGGGGGCTTGTGAGCGCGCGCTCTTTAAGTATTCAACTTGAATTGTTTGACCTATTTGAACAGTGCCGTCAACGTTAAAGAATCTAACGTTATACTTTTTAGCCTTATATATAGCCACAACGGTTATATCTTCTCTAACGTTATCAAACGCTTTATCCCAACCAACGAAGTCATACCCCGTGATAACGGGTGCGTTAGGTTCGATTGCAGAGTTGCCTTCAATAACCGTTTGTTTACTTATCAAAGTGCCGTTTGGGGTTGCAAATTCAACTTGGTATTCTTCAACAACTATAATTTCAAATTTAGCGTAAATAGTGGTATCTTTCTTTATAGGTTGATTAAAGTTGAAAACGTTTTCAAAGTTTTCGTCAGCATACCAGTTAATGAAACTATAACCTGCTTTGCTTGGCGTAATCGGAACGGAAAGCGTGGTGTTATATTCAACGTTATCTACCGTAATTAAAGCTTCTTTGCTATCTCCGTCAACAAACGTTGCCGTGAAAACGTGCACTTGGTAAACTGCGGTAACGATAAGGTCTTTTTTAACTTCATCAAATTCCGTATCCCATTTAACGAAGGTATAACCTTCTTTGTCAAGGTCGGTAGGAGCAGTTGCGGAGTTTCCAAATTCAACCGTTTGTTTTTCTCCCATTTGAGAACCGTCACTATCCTTAAATATAACGGTGAACGTTTTAATTTCGAAAATTGCGTATACTTCTAAGTCGTTTTCAATTTTATTAAACGCTTTATCCCAACCAACGAAAGTGTATCCTTCTTTCACAGGGTCTGCTGGTGCCGTTGCACTGCCACCTTTAACGACTGATTGTTCGTCAATAAGTTTTTCGCTTTGTTTATCAATAAATTTAACCGTACGTATTTCAGCAGGTTTTTCTTTCCATATAGCCAAAACATCTTCATCTTGAATTATTTTAGAATCAAAGTCAAATTCAACGTCTTGATCGTTAAAGTAAACCCATTTAACCCATAAATAATCGTCTGCAGTAGGCGTTGTCGGCTTAATTGCACTCGCCATATATTTTACGCTTTGGGTTTCATAAACGTTTTCATCAATCTTTTCATTTGCAATATAGAAAGTCACTTTGTAAGAGTTTACCGTATAAGATGCGGTGATGGTTAAATTGCTATTTATACCTTCTTCTCTATCGAAATCGGTTATAGCACCCGTCTTTTCGTCTATAATCACCCAACCCGCAAAGGTGTGCCCTTCTTTTTCGGGGTCTGCGGGCAAGTGCGGAACGGTTTGCCCTTCTTCAATAGATTGAACGCCACTTAGTTCAGCGCCGTTATCATTTACGAATATAACGCTATACATAGTCACTCTCTTTTCCGTTCTTGCGTAAAGATTTAAATCTTTGGTCACGTTTGCAGTTGCGTCGTAAAGAGTTTTAAACGTAGGGTCGGTATACCAACCGATAAAATTATAATTATCTTTTTCATATGTATAAAGCGTGACGGGTGTGTTATAATCAACCTTTTCAAAGTGAACTCTTTCATAGCCGTCGTAAAAACTTACTTCACGTTTTTCCGCTTCAAAGCGCGCTTCAATCACGCAATCGTTTGCAGGCATATTAAACGTGTAATTAGGCGTTTCACAAACGTTTTCATTATCAACGAACCAGCCGACGAAGTCATATCCAACTTTTTCAGTTGCCGTGAGCGAAATGCTATCGGCATAATTGACTTTACGGCCACTAATCTTTCCGTTATTTTCTTTAACACTACCCATATTTTCATCTTTAGAACTGAAAGAAAGCGTGTAAGTGTTAACGGTAAATTGTGCCTCCAAGGTAATTTCACTTGCAGACATATCGAAAGTATACGTTGCCGAAGTGCTTACCCTTTGCGTGCCTTTATACCAACCGTCAAAGGTATAACCCGTGTTAGCAGTTGCAGTTATGGTCACAGATTGACCGAACAAAACGTCACTACCACTTGCAATAGAACTTGAAACCGTTCCTTTTGTATCACTTTCAGATGAATAGTTAAGTTTATAACTATTAGTTTCAAATTGTGCTTCTAAGGTAAGCGCGTTTGCAGGCATATCGAAAGTATACGTTGCAGACGTGTTAACGATTTCCGTGCCGTTATGCCAACCCTTAAAAGTATAACCCGTGTTAGCAGTTGCAGTTAAAGTGATAGATTGACCGAATAAAACGTCGCTATCGTTTGCCGTTTGGCTACTAACCGTACCTTTTGCCGTGCTTTCAGAACTAAACTTAAGTTTATAACTATTAGTGCTAAAATGTGCTTCTAAGGTAATTGCGCTTGCCTTCATATCGAAGGTATACGTTGCAGACGTGTTAATAATTTCCGTGCCGTTATACCAACCAACGAAGGTATAACCTGCATTAGCGGTTGCTGTTATGGTCACAGATTGACCGAACAAAACGTCGCTACCACTTGCAATAGAACTTGAAACCGTTCCTTTTGCATCACTTTCAGATGAATAGTTAAGTTTATAACTATTAGTTTCAAATTGTGCTTCTAAGGTAAGCGCGTTTGCAGGCATATCGAAAGTGTACGTTGCAGACGTGTTAACGATTTCCGTGCCGTCATGCCAACCCTTAAACGTATAACCTGTGTTAGAAGTTGCAGTTATCGTCACAGATTTACCGAACAAAACGTCACTACCACTAGCGATAGAACTTGAAACCGTTCCTTTTGCATCACTTTCAGATGAATAGTTAAGTTTATAACTATTAGTTTCAAATTGCGCTTGCAAGGTAAGCGCGTTTGCAGGCATATCGAAAGTATACGTTGCAGACGTGTTAACGATTTCCGTGCCGTTATGCCAACCAACGAAGGAATAGCCTGCGTTTGCAGTTGCAGTTATCGTCACCGACTGGCCGAAAGAAACGTTGCTACCACTAGCGATAGAACTTGAAACTGTTCCTTTTGCCGTATCTTCCGAACTGTAGTTAAGCGCAAAAGTGTCTAAAACGAATTTAGCGGTATAATCCACGTCAGCCGTAAGTTTAACGGTAAGTGGGTTATCGTTTGAAGATTTTGCGCCGTCAAGATACCAGCCGTCAAAAACGTAGCCGGTGTTTGCGGTTGCAGTGAGAGTAAACTCGCTCCCCTTGTTATACTTATTGCCTGAAGAAACGTCTTGCCCGTTTTTATCAACGCAAGAAACCACGCCGTAAGCCGTGTTTTCGGTTGCAAAAGATAAGGTGTATTTTTTTGCGGGCTTACTGCACGCAAAAGAAAACGAGCAAACTAAAGCAACAATCATAAGTAAGGTTAATAAAAGTTTAGATTTTTTCACTTTAATTTCTCCTTAATAAAAGTCAATTTAAAAACAAAAAACCAAATATTTATCATTAGCACAAGCGAAGAAGAAAAATATTTGATTAAACTTTTAATCCACCAAAGGAAGTTCAACGTTTTTTCAAAACGTTGAAAGGCATGCCTTTCATTTTTAAAACCGATATTTATTTACATATATATTTTATTACAAAAATATATATAAGTCAAGTGTTGAAAATAAATAAGAAAAATTTTTAACTCCAACTTATTCCAAAATTAGCCGTAGTTATATAAACTTTTACAAGCATATCGTTTGACTTAAAGATAATTTTTGTTATAATAAATAAAAAACGTTTAGGAGAGATATAAATGGATAAAGTATGTTTTGAATTTGAAAACGGCAAAAAAATCAACCTTGAATTATATAGGGAACACGCACCCCTATCGGTTGAAAACTTTTTGGATTTAGTTAAGAGTGGTTTTTACGACGGATTGTGTTTTCACCGCATAATCGAAGGTTTTATGATACAAGGCGGTGGCTTTGAATGGAAAAACGGGTTGGTTAATAAAGAAGCGCCAAAAACGATAAAAGGCGAATTTATTTCAAACGGCGTAAACAACACGTTAAAACACGAAGCAGGCGTTATTTCAATGGCAAGAACAATGTTTCCAAACTCAGCGTCGTCACAATTTTTCATTTGTGTGGACACACACCCACATCTTGACGGGCAATACGCAGGCTTTGGAAAAACGTGTGATGAAGAGAGCTTAAAAGTTGCCATAGAACTATCTAAAGTTGCAACCACTTACGTTAACGGTTATGCAGACGTTCCTGTAGAACCCGTTGTGATTAAAAAAGCATACGTAATCGAATAATATAATAAATTTAAAATTATACGCCCCACGGCAAATATCTGCCGTGGGGCGTTCTTTATCGAATATTTTTAATTTTGCCCTTCTGCGCCGTCTGGGTCAAGGGATAATTCTATTTGTGAAAGAGTGCGTTTTTTCTTATTGTTAATCGCTTTAACCAAAGCACAACTAAACGCAACTAAAACGACCAAAATTGCAAGCCCTAAAAATAACGCGAAAGCGGGTTTCCACCCAAAAGCGTCAGCCATTGCGCCGAGCACAACTGAAGATAGTGTGCTTCCAACGTAGCACAAACCGTTTATAATGCCCGCAACGAAACCTGAATTGGCTTTATCGCGCAGTTCAAGTGGAAGCATACTCGTGACAATATTGTTTGCGCCACTCATAAGCAAAGCGGTAAATGCAAGCGCAAACAACACCACGTACCAAAGCGAACTATCGAACAACAAGACAACGATTAACATCATAATAGTTGCAAGAACGAATAACGCGCCCATAAGAACGGTGTAATCTTTAATTTTTTTATTGAGTGCAATAACGAAAGCCGTGCCAAAAATAGTTAAAACGGGTAAAAGCAAGGTGACTAAAATAGATAAACTTTGGTCAAGCCCGAATTGGTCGAACATAATTTTAGGCACCCAACCGACCAAACCGTCTTTCATAAGGTTAAGAATAATTCCAAAAAAGCCGAAAACTATAAAGAAGTAAATAACCGCAGGGTGCATCTTAGCTTTTGATTTAACCTTTTGCTTTTGCTTATCGTTATTTTCTTCTTTTACTGTTTCGTTTTGATTTTTAAGGGTGATTTTTCCGTATAAGAAAAACCATAAAATTGCAGAAACAGTCATAGCAACCGCGCCTGCAAGGAAAGAAAACTTAAATCCGTTAAACGTTGCAAAGAGCGCGCTAAGTCCGTAAGAGATAAACGTACCCATGCTAACGGGAGTGCTCATAACGATAATTGATAACCTAATATATTTGCCATCTAAATTTTTTGAAAGGGTCATAAGAAGTGAAGACCATAAAACCGATTGAGCTATACCGTTAATGAGCCACAAAAACTTAATCAAGTGAAAAGGAACGCCTAAGAAAACTAAGAAGTTTATAATAGACGCTATAATAAGCGCACCGCTTAAAACGTATCTCACGTTATAATGCTTACACAAAAAGCCGTTAACAATTTGCCCTGCCCCGTAAACGAAAAAGAAAAAAGACGTTGCAAGCCCAACTTCCGTGTTAGTTGCGCCGTAAAAAATAGCAATTGGTAATTGATTAGAGTTATAACTAAGCCTACCCATATACGACGTGACGTATAAAAGCCAGCACATAGCGATAAGACCAAGCGATTGTTTTCTAGTCATAATCCACCCCTAAAATAACTAAATAGAATTTTATCACTTTACGTATAATTTTGCAACTTTTTGAAAGACAAAAAAAGACGAATAAAATTAAAAAAAGTATGACCAAATAAAAAAACCCGCGCCCCACCAAAAGTGGAGCGCGGGAATTATAAACTATCGTTTCTCTTTAAACTTGCTTAAACGTGTTGTAAACCTTGGTTAAGGATTGAGCGGTGACAGGTTGACCACCAATCGTATCAATAAGAAGTGCTGCAGTACAATCGAAGATTGTGATATTAACGTGCGTCACGTCTTTAAACTCAGTCCATGTGCCCGTGGTTTCTGTCCATTCAGAACTTACCGTTGAATCTTGCATACTAGTCGGGCAAAGATTTACTGCAGTAGGTGCTTTATTAATATCAGTAGTATATCTTAAGAACACTTCACTGTTGACAATCGATACACCCATCATTTCGTAAAAATACTTATCTTCGTTCATAAGATATTGATTGCCGTTAGGGTGAATTAAGCTACCTATAGGTCTTTCAGAGTGGCCATAATCTGCCCAACCATAAGTCATAGTATATTTTCTGATTACAGAACCAGAAACGCCATATAGTTTAGACCATTTAGCAGGTCTCATACCCATATGCATATGAGCAAAATTGCTAGCATAAGTTTGATTTTCTACTGAAAAATAAACGTACACGAAATTATTTGCATCATTAACGTCTTCAATCTTCATTTTAATATTTTTAGCAGACTTAGTGACGTTTTTATTTACTGCAAAACGAATCAAATCAGTTGTTCCATCCGTTAAAGGAACGTTCTCAACAAACGTGTTAACAACAGGGCCAGCAGTTATTTCAATTGCATTTGTAGCGATATCGCTATCCGCAGAACCTTTTGCAACAAATTTAGAACATTCAACCACGTGTTCATAAGAATAAGTCACACCATAACTATCGGTATAATTGATAAGTACGGTTTCATCACCCATAGCGTTAGTTGCTTTTCCACCATTTCTTAAATAAATATAAGAAGCATGCCCATAATTAGAACCAGGCACTAACCAAGAAGTTTCATCATAATCTTTAACGGTGTATACTGTTTCTGCTTGAGCACTAGTGTTTTCATCGTCAGTCCAATAATTTAAGCCCCTCAAAGAAATAAATTGCCCTTTGCCAGAAGCATAATCTTTAGCAACAAAAGTTTCTAATTTAAAAGTCGGAACGGCATTGAGTTTCACGCCGTGACGTTTAATTGTTAAGTCACCTAAATCAATTTCTTTAGAGCCTATGGAAAACCCAAGTTCATACACACCTGATTTAAGGAAAGTATATTTGTTTTCTTCAGCATTAAATCCAATGCAGTCATAATCAACAAGGTCATCTTTAGTTAAAACAAGTTTAACACCTGCTGTAAGAGTTTTGTTGTTGCTGGGGTTCTTAACGGTTGCGGTTGCAACAAACTCATCTCCACGATACGCAACGCCGTTTTCAATTGCGTTGCCATCAACAGCCAAGTCTATGTCCGAATATTTCTCAGTCACACTGTCAACCACGTCAACGAGATAATCTTTAACTGCTTTTTGTGCGGGAATATCTTCTTCAAATTCAGCGGTTGCTAAATGCTTAGATGCAACTTCAAATATGTTCTTTTGTGAATATCCCTTTGCATAGAAATATTCGTTGCCAATTTTATAATACGCTTTTGCCGTAAATCCACGCGCAAAGTTGCTTTCTTTAATATTTATAAAAGACGCGCACAAAACGTATTCTGTTTCATCGCCGTCATCATCATAGTCGTTAAGGTCGATAACAGGGGTATTAACACCTTTAGCAAAATATTTTTGTGCGGGATTTTCTTCATCATATTCAGGCAAATCACTGTTGCCAAAGCGCAAATCTTCAACGTTGCTAATCCAATCGGTAGGAACTAAAATAATACCGAATTCAATACCATCAATATTTTTCAACTTATCATAGTCATCTGAACCGATTGTTGCAGCAAATCTAATGCCGTTAGGCCCGCTTTGACGAACTTGAACGGCGCTTGCCATTTCAAAAGTTGTCACTTCGTTAGAAGCGTAAGCGTTGCCAACACCAAGCATTGCAATTGACATACAAAATGCGAAAACAAGCGTTAAAATAGTTAGCGAAATTTTTGTAAATCTTTTACTCATTTTTACCATTTCTCCTTTTTTTAGAGTATTGTTTTAAGCAAAGTCTTGCTTAGAACATTCCGTCTCCATCAGCGCCGAACACGTCACCAATTTGACCACCGCTCATTGAGAGCACACATTCGTTTGCAAATTCATCAACTTGAATTTGTGGACTAACGTATAGTTTCATATTTAATCCTCCTTTATACCACCTACTCAATGATATACACAAAGTGTAATATACTACTGTAATATTTTACCCCCTGTTAACTAGTTTTGTCAATGCCAAAAATTACGATATTTTACCTATTCTATGTCAAAAATTACGATATTTAATTAAAGTACGACAAATAGCAAAAAACGCTTAATCTTTTTAGATTAAACGCTCTTTGTTTTTTGATAAATTACTTTTTATTGCTATTTGATTCCTTGCTTAACTCTTCAACTTTTTGCTTGACTTGTTCTTGCCCGTCTTTAACCATTTGTCTTGCCTTTGCCGAGTTGGTTGCGATAACCGCACCACCGATTACGCCAAGGAGCATACCGCATAAAAATTTATCGTCCATAATTCCCCCTTTACCCGCGTTATTATTATGCGCGCTTTTTGTCGAATTATACGAAAAAAATAAAAGCACCGTTAAAAGCGCTTTTATCCGTTTTTATTTAATTTTTATTTTAGTCTTGGTCGGGTTCTAAACTTTGCGCTTCTTCAGCAAGTTCGTCCTCTTCCATAACTCTGCAGAATTCATCAAACACTTCGTCTAAAAGTGCGTCGTCTTCTACGGGAAGAAGGTCAGCAGTTTCTTCGTCGTCACCAGAAAGTTCAAATATAATAAGGTCGTCTTCTTCAATGCCGTCAATCTCTTCAGCAGGTTCAAATGCCGAATAATATTTACCCTTATATTCAATAGTTTTAATAAAATAAAACTTTAATTTCTTTCCGTCTTCAGTGGTGAGTTCAACAATTTCGTCACAACCGCAATCACAATCGTGTTCTTCACAGCCACATTCACATTTATGTTCGTGTTCTTCACAACCGCAGTTGCATTTCTTTTCTTTTTCGCTCATAATATTCTCCTTTTATTTATGCGTTTTGTTTTTATCGTTTAAAAATCCTTGTAGAATAGTTGCCGCTGCCAAACTGTCAACGAACTGTTTGCGCTCTTCCCTGCTTTTACCTTGGCTAATAAGCGTTTCTTCGGCTTCGCAAGTGGAACACCTTTCGTCAACCGTGAAAACTTCAACGTTTAGGCGTTCTTTAAGTTTTTCGATAAAGAATTGCGCCTTTTGCGTTTGAACGGATGGCGTTCCGTCAAAATTAACGGGCAAACCACACACCAACGCAGTTGCACTCTTTTCAGAAACGTATTTACAAATGCGTTCTAAATCCGTTTTCAAGTTTTTTCTATGATAAGTTTCCACTGGCAAAGAATAACTGTTAAACGGGTCCGAAACGGCAATCCCTATTCTTTTATCGCCTATATCTAAGCACAAAAATCTTTCCACTTTTTTATTTTACCACACTTTGCGTTTAAAATGCAAGGATTTTTCTAAATCACTTGGGTTTGTTCTTTTTTATACGCTAAAAGCCACTTGTTTGCAAGTGGCCTTAAACTTCTTTTATGAAACAAACTTTTTTGCGCAATTAGTCTTTCTTTTCCTTTTTGGAAACGTCTATTACTTGCTTGCCGTCATAATAACCACATTTTGGGCAGACTTTGTGAGACGCTTTAAGCTCGTGGCATTGGGGGCATTCAGAAAGATTGGGGGTTTCCAACTTCCATTGTGCATATCTAGTATTTGTTCTTTGTTTAGACGTTTTACTTTTTTGTACTGCCATTTTACTGTACCTTCCCTATTATTTTTTACATTTGCATTCGCCGTCGTTTAGGTTTGTTCCGCAACCTACGCATATCCCTTTACAATCTTCGTCACAAAGGAAACTGACGGGAATATTCATTGCTATCACGTCGTCAACGATTACGGATAAATCAACCGTGTCGTTTTTTAACGAATAACCGTCTTCATTATCGTGTTCAAGCGCTTCGGCAAACTCTGCCAAAAACTCTTGCTCAGCATCTTTTAAACATCTCGTGCATTCGCCTCTTAATTTAAAGACAACTTCGCCTTCTACGTAGCAACTATGCTCACCTGTTAGCGTCACCGTGCCGTTAACCTTAACCGCACCGTCTATCTCTGCCGACGGAATGTCAACGAGTTCTTTTTGCGGAAAATATTCAAAGAAAAAATCACTGCTATCTTTTCCACTTCTTTTAAGTTTTCTAAGGTCTAAAATCATATTATACCCAACCTTACAAGCCATACAAGTATATACTATTTATAGCCTATTGTCAACTTTTTTTACGCATTTTTATGCGGAAAAACTCAAACTACTTGTTTTCGGTAAGCGTTTTTGTTTCCCTTGCGATAGAAAGTTCTTCGTTGGTGGGAAGAACGATAATTTTTACCTTGCTGTCTTCTGCGTTCAAATAGCCGATTCCAGAATCGTATTCTTCGTTCTTCTTTGCGTCGAATTTTGCACCGCAGAATTCCATTCCTTCCATAACTAAACCACGGATACGGGGTGAGTGTTCACCTATACCACCTGTAAACACAACTGCGTCAACACCGCCCAAAACTGCAATATAACTTCCAACGTATTTTTTAACTCTGTAAGCAAGCATTTCAAGTGCGAGCAACGCTTTTTTGTCACCCTTTGCAACTGCTGCTTCTAAGTCTCTAAGGTCGCTTGAAATTCCACTAACGCCTAAAACACCGCATTTTTTGTTAAGGTAATTAACAACTTCTTCGGGTTTAAGGTTAAGTTTTTCTCTCAAATAATCAACTGCAGCGGGGTCAATATCACCACTACGTGTTCCCATAACCAAACCTTCAAGCGGTGTAAAGCCCATTGAAGTGTCTTGGCACTTGCCGTCTTTAACGGCAGAAATTGAAGAACCGTTTCCTAAGTGACAAATAACCATTTTTGCATTGGGGTTGCCGAGCAATTTGCCCGTTTCTTGACTAACGAATTTGTGTGAAGTTCCGTGGAAACCATACTTTCTAATCTTAAATTCATCATATACTTCGTAAGGTATGCCGTACATATATGCTTTTTGGGGCATCGTTGAGTGGAAAGTGGTGTCGAAAACGGCAACCATAGGAACGCCTTTCATAACTTCACGGCAACTCTTAATGCAAGCGATATTGCCAGGCATATGAAGTGGACCGAAAACAGCGTTCTTTTCACATATAGCGATAACTTCGTCATCAATAACCACTGAAGAGTGGAAATCTTCTGCAGAGTGAAGAACCCTGTGCCCTACTGCGCTTATTTCGTCAATACTTTTAAGTGCGCCGTTTTCTTTATCGAGCATAGCTTTAAGAACGAGTTCCATCGCTTCTTTGTGGGTAGGCATATCTTGTTCTATAACGAGCTTCCTATCGTCGAAAGTTTTTTGAGTTAAAATACCGCCCTTAAAGGTTATGCGTTCGCAAACACCTTTTAAGATTACGCTTTCATCTTCCATATTGATGAGTTGGTATTTAAGTGAAGAACTACCTGCGTTAATAACTAAAATTTTCATTTTATAGACCTTTCCTTTTATGATTATTTTGCTTGAAGAGCAGTGATTGCTATAACTGCAATAACGTCATCACTACTGCAACCACGAGATAAATCGTTGATAGGTTTAGCAAAGCCTTGGCAAATTGGGCCAAGAGCCATATATCCACCGAAGCGTTGAGCAATTTTATAACCGATATTGCCTGCGTTAATGTTTGGGAAAATGAAAACGTTTGCGTTTCCTGCTACGGGTGAATCGGGTGCTTTTAATTTGCCAACTTCGGGTGCAACGGCAGCGTCGAATTGGAATTCGCCGTCAAGTGCTAAATCTGGTGCAGCGGCTTTAGCAATAGCGGTTGCTTCTTGCATTTTAGGAACCGACTTAAAGAACTTATCGTCATTACCAGAACCCTTGGTTGAGAAAGAAAGCATTGCAACTCTCGGTTCAATTCCCGCAATATTTTTTGCGGTTTCAGCAGAAGAAATTGCAATATCAGCAATTTGTTGAGCATCTGGTTCAATGTTGATTGCGCAGTCTGCAAAAACTGCAACGCCATCGGGATTATATTTGTTTTCCCCTTCGGGTGCAACCATAATAAAACTGCTTGAAACTGTGTTGATTCCAGGAGCGGTTTTAATAACTTGTAAGCCCGGGCGCAAAGTGTTAGCGGTTGAGTGGCACGCGCCTGAAACTAAACCGTCAACGTCGCCTGCTTTAAGCATAAGCGCAGCATACATAGTGTAATCTTTAAGAATAGAAGCTTTTGCGCTGTCAACGTCAGCATATTCGGGAAGACCAGTTTTTTTGTTGATTTTTCCTTCTCTTGCTTTATAAAGGATTTGAGCGTAATCAACAGTCTTTTCATAAGTGACGGGGTTGATAATTTCAACGCCTGCAAGGTCAACGCCAGGGTTATTTTTAGCGATTTGTTCGGGGTCGCCCAAAACAACAACTTTTGCTAAGTTTTCTTTAACCGCTTGTGACGCAGCGATAACAACTCTGCTATCTTCACCTTCAGGAAGAACTATGCGCTTGTTTAATTTGCTTGCTTCGTTTTTAATATTTTCTAAAATTTTGGACATAATATTATCCACTCCTTTTTATTTTTCTCTAAATTCGTTTTGAAAAACGGTAGAAATATTGTAAAATATAACTGACTTAACTATTTTACACCATTTAATCAAAAAAGTAAATTATTCGTTTGAGGTTTTTGTATTTTTTATGAAAATTTACGCTTGCGTTGCCGAATATAACCCTTTTCATTTAGGGCATTTAAGGCATATAGACTATATTAAGACAAATTTAAGCGCGGATAAAATTATAGTTATAATGAGCGGGAACTTTACCCAACGCGGTGAACCCGCCGTTTTAGACAAATACACGCGCGCACGCCAAGCAATAATTGCGGGGGCGGATTTAGTTATAGAACTGCCCACCGTCTTTGCAACTGCAAACGCTGAAATTTTTGCAACGGGTGCGATAAATATCCTAAACTCTTTAGGTTGTGTAGACGGGTTGTGCTTTGGCGTTGAAAGTGGCGAAAAAGACGCTTATCAAACGCTTGCAAAGGCTTTACTTGACGAAAGCAAAGAGTTTAAAAAAATTCTTAAAGAAAAATTGGATAGCGGGATTTCACTTGCCAAAGCCAAGTTTGAAACACTTTGCGCGCTAAACGACGAAAAGTATGATAAAAACCTTATTGCTTCACCAAACAACGTTTTAGGCGTTGAATACACCAAAGCAATTTTAAAAAATAAAAGCGGAATTGCTATTTTCCCTATGATAAGAGATGGTGACCATAACGATAAAACGCTTAAAAACGGCATTACGAGCGCAACGAGTATAAGAGAAGTTTTAAAAACGGGCAATATAAAAAAAGTTAAGAAGAACGTTCCGCCTTTCGTTTATAAAGACTTAAAAAATTATCCTAACGCCTTCGATAAAATTATAATGAGCGCGGTTATGACGGCAAGCACTAAACGCCTTTCAACTATTTGCGATTGCACCGAAGGGCTTGAAAACCGAATTAAAGCACTTTGCAAGGATAATCACTCTTTAGACGCTTTTGTCGAAAAAGTTTCAACTAAGCGATACACGGCGTCACGCATAAGGCGAATTCTTCTTTCCGCACTTCTTGGAATTAGCAAGGACTTAATTGACGATTGCTTAGAAGATAAACTTTATGCAAAAGTGCTAGCGGTAAACTCAAATAGTAAAGATTTGATTTCGCTTATTTCTTCTAAAAGTTCTATTCCTCTTATAACTAGAAAAAGCGACGTTGCCGATTTGAAAAAAACTGCGCTTAAATGTTTTGAAAAAGACGTTTTAGCAAACGACAGTTACGGCTTAGCAACAGACACAAAACTAAACGAACACCATATGATAATAGTTTAACACCATAATTATAAAAAACACGCGCACGGCAAACCGCCGTGCGCGTTTTATATTATCTTTTATTTTTTATTGTTTTTTAAGGATTAGAAACAAGCAAGCCAAGGCTCGACCGAACAAAAGGGTGAACTAGAAGTCTGTTCATTGAAGTCTTTTGTGAAGGGCAGAAACGCAGGATTACGAAGCTTATAAGCCTTAAAAATTAGACGGTGCCTTGCGCCTTCATAGCATCTGCAACTTTCAAGAAGCCTGCAATGTTTGCACCTGCCATATAGTTGCCGGGCATTCCGTATTCTTTAGACGCTTCATCACAAGCCTTAAAGATACTAATCATAATGCCGTGCAATTTTTCATCAACTTCTTCAAAAGACCAAGAAAGTCTTAAAGAGTTTTGGCTCATTTCCAAGCCTGAAGTTGCAACGCCACCTGCGTTTGCAGCCTTAGCAGGTCCGTAAAGCATGCCTTTTTCGAAATAAACTTCGATTGCTTCGGGGGTAGAAGGCATGTTTGCACCTTCTGAAACCACCTTACAACCGTTTTTAGCGAGAATAGATGCACTTTCACCGTCAATTTCGTTTTGAGTTGCGCAAGGAAGAGCGATATCACAAGGAATAGTCCAAATGCCTTTGCAACCTTCGTGATATTCAGCGGTTGGGTGATAAGAAAGGTATTCTTTAATTCTCTTTCTTTCAACTTCTTTAATTTGTTTAACAGCGTCAAGGTCGATACCGTTTTTATCGTAAATGTATCCGTTGCTATCAGACATAGCAACAACTTTTGCACCGTAAGTGGTTGCCTTTTCACAAGCGTAAATAGCAACGTTGCCAGAGCCTGAAACGAGAACGGTTTTTCCTTCAAAAGAAGAGCCGTTTGCCTTTAACATTTCGTTAGTGAAATAGCAAAGGCCATACCCTGTTGCTTGTTTTCTTGCAAGAGAACCGCCGTAAGTTAAGCCTTTGCCCGTAAGCACGCCAACCCATTCGTTTCTAATTCTCTTATATTGACCAAACATATAACCGATTTCTCTTGCGCCCGTACCGATATCGCCGGCAGGAACGTCAAGGTCAGCGCCGATATGACGATAAAGCTCAGTCATAAAGCTTTGGCAGAATCTCATAATTTCGTTATCAGATTTTCCTTTGGGGTCAAAGTCTGAACCACCTTTACCGCCACCCATAGGAAGCGTGGTTAAACTGTTCTTAAAGGTTTGTTCAAAGCCCAAAAATTTGATGATGTTAAGGTTAACTGACGGGTGCAATCTTATACCGCCCTTGTAAGGACCGATTGCAGAGTTAAATTGAACTCTAAAACCCCTGTTAACTTGTTGAA